>WRKF01000141.1 GCA_009778165.1 Defluviitaleaceae bacterium | reverse complement strand
TTAAATTAGCCCTTTAAATTCACACTAAAACTGCTGAATTTAGGAAGCTATTCCACTTAATTTTATTTTAAAAATGGCTAGAATTAAGTGGAATAGCAATATTATACCACGTTCTTTAATGGAAATCTATAGCGAGTTTTTTTGCTTGTCTAAATAAAAATCCCCCGGCAGCCGATCGCTACAAGGGGGATTTTTTTATACTTTCATATTTTTATATTATTTTTATCCAAAAATATCGTTAAGTGCTGTTTGCTGTTCGTTTATAAACCTTTGAGCGGCTTCTGCACTATCGATAACTCCGTGCCTAAACTGACCAAAAATATCTTGGCGAGGGTTACGAAGGCGAGGGTCTTCAAAATATTCGTCGATAACTCCAAGGCCCAGTGCAAGCAGTTCAATACCTTCTATTTGCGGCCAAACGAGTACGTCTTGTGCATAATAAGAAGCAGTTGTGGAAAACGGAATCCCACCGGCTTGTGCAAGAGGAACTATAGCCAAAGGATCTGTGTACAAGAAATTAAGCAAGTACGCCACTACCTCCGGGTGGTCCGTGTTTCTGGATATAGCGTGAGTAAAAGATGGGCGCTGCATCGTTATTTGAGGATAACCGGCAGGCGTAGGCAGAAGAGCCACACCTAAATCATCCCATTGGTCGCCACCCATAAATGTGTTAAAGAAGTTGTGTACATCACTTACCCAAACTAAAGCACCGCCGGCACGCCCTTCTGTCCATATTGGGTCATTGTGGTTGGGGAAGCCCGCTGTTTCTTGCAATGGGTTTGGCACAGTGCCGGTTTCTTGCAAAACGCCGATTAAATCAAAAATAGCCTGCACTTCTTCAACAGTGTGAAGCAATTGCCCGCCTTCTTGCAATGTGCGACCTGTAGTGTTGTATAACCATGTGAGTGTAGCTAGATCAAAAAGTAAATTGTCTAAGTTAGCTAAAGCATGACGATTGTATCCAAGATCCATCCCCAAGTTGTTCCCTTCAGATACTAATGTTCCAAAAGCTATTAAATCTTCAGTAGTTGTGGGGAATTCAGAAAGACCGAACTCTTGCAATAAGAGTCTGTTGTATACAACAACACGGCCATTTTGCCCGTATGGTACGGCAGCAAGCTCGTCGCCCACGATCAAAAACGCCAGATCGTCTTGGCTCCATTCTGTTAAATCAAGTACATGAGCCACTGTGTTTAAGTCTAAAAAAGCATTGTTGCCACCGGGAGACAACGAATGAATCCAAGCGTAGTTTACCTGCATTAAATCAGGCTCTTCTCCCGTTGCAAGTTGTAGGGTCAGGTTATCCAAATGCCCACCAAATGCACTCCATTCGGTTAAGATAGTTACGTTTGGATAACGTGCGCGAAACACATCCAGAGCTTGTTCCGTTAATATTGCTCTATCTTCTACGCCCCACCACGAAAACCTTATGGTTACGTCACCCGCTTCTGCAGGAGTCCATTCGGCTTCTTCAACGGGAACTTCCACCGTTGCGGGTGGCGTAACTTCCGGCGGGGTTACCACCGGGTCAGGATCCGGAGTGGCTGCTGCACCGCAGGCAACTAACACAGCTGATAAAGCCAACATGCTAAAACCTGCAAAAATTTTTTTGAACTTTTTGAACACTGTTATTACCTCCTAAAAATTTGTTTTTGTCCTTTTTTGGACAACTTTTAAATTGCTATTATCAAATTAACTTTTCATTGTCCCTTTAAAATCAGAAAAGTTAATTTGCTTTCCTTAATTCAGCACTTTGTGATTTTTAAAATCGGGACACTCTCCAAGAAAAGTGCTATACCATAATTATACAATATTTTCATTGTGTTTGTCAAATGATTTTCCAATTTTATACTTCTGCCTTATTTTCTCTATTTTTTAACACGCCCTCCAGTTCTCTTTTTATTTTGGCTGTTAGGGATGGGCTTTTACCTTCTGTAGACACGCTAATCAGCAAATCCCCGCTCCTAATATGAGCCGGTATAATAAAAGTGGACAAGGTAAAATCGCTTGCTACATTTACCATCTTATTGTTTTTGGTGCAAAATCCGGCTATATCTGCATTTAGTTTTTTGTCGTTTGTGGCAGCAATCACAATAGAGCTATCTGCTATATACTCCTGTTTGTAGGAATCGCAGATAAGGGTGAGGTTGTCCCCTTCCCTTTCAAAATCGGCACAAAAATCTCGCGACACCACGGTAACCCGTTTTTTAATGTCCAAAAAAAATCGGCATTTTCTAAAAGCGATTTTGCCGCCACCTATTACAGTTATTTTCATATTTTTAATATTTAAATGTATGGGATAGAACATGCGTGAATAACCCTCTATAACACACTCAGCAAACTATCTATTGTAGACACTTCTGCCTCTTTATATATTTCCAAATTGTACCCCAAAATAGTTTGGCTCGTGATTGGACCGATAGATACAATCTTTACATTTTCCGGTATATCTCCACTACCCAATAGCTCCATAAAATTAACGACAGCAGATGAGCTGGTAAAAGTTAGGTAGTCTGTTATTTTTAAATTTTGGATAACAGTTTCTTTTTGGGATGTTTCCATAACAGTCTCGTATATATCAACCTCTGTTACGTTGTTAAGAGTGCTTGCCAAAACACCCCTTGTCTTTTTTGCCTTTGGCACCAAAATCCTGTCTGTTTGTTTAGCACTTTTCGCAATTTCTGCTGCTAACGCTTCCTGTGTATAGGTTTTGGGTACAATATCGGCTTTTATCCCTTTGTGCAATAGAGCCTTTGCTGTTTGTGAGCCGGATACCCCTATTTTTATACCATGCAATATTCTGCTGTCATAACCCATTTCCTGCAATTTATCAAAAAAAATATTAACCCCGTTTGCACTACCAAAAATTAAATATTGATATTTTTGCAAATTGTTAATTTCCCTACCCAACTCTTCATTGTCAAAAATTTTATTAATCTTAATTGTGGGGACTTCTATAGCATTCCCCCCCATATCTGCAATTTTTTTTATCATTTCGCTGTTTTGGTTGGTTGCCCGTGTTACCATAATGTTTTTACCAAAAAGCGGTTGCCGCTCATAAAAATTTAAGCTATCTCGTAAACTCACAACGTCTCCGATGGCAATCAAGGCGGGGGGGTTACATTCTTCTTTTTTTATTTTTGCACAAATATGTTCCAGTGTAGAGATAACGGTTTTTTGTGTGGGCATTGTGGCGGATGTAACAACAGCAATGGGCGTGTTTTTTGGCTTACCTCGGGCAATAAGGTTGTTAACGATTGTGTGCAGATTTCTTGCACCCATCAAAAAAACAAGGGTTCCATTAATTTTAGCCAATGTCCCCCAATCATGCTCCCTGCCGTTGGCTTTTAAATGGCCTGTTATAACGTGGAAAGATGAAGAGTGGTTTCTGTGAGTTACGGGTATTCCTGCATAACAAAGCCCTGCAATAGCCGATGTTACCCCGGGTACCGTTTCAAACAAAATATTGTTTTTGTGCAAAAACTCACCTTCCTCCGCACCTCTGCCAAAAACATAGGGATCGCCGCCTTTTAACCGCACAATAATTTTTGGCTCTTCTCCCTCGTGAGCTTTGCTCAGTAAAAGGTTGTTTATTTTATCTTGAGACATAATATGATGGTTCGGTTTTTTTCCCACATAAATAAGTTCGCAACCATCTTTTGCTTCCCGCAAACAAGATTTGTTTACCAAATTGTCGTATATTATTACATCGGCTTTTTTAATGCACTCCAACGCTTTTATCGTGAGCAACTTGTAATCGCCCGGGCCTGCACCTACCAAATAGACTTTACTTTTCATCTTGTTCATCTTGAGTAAACTCCGCCAAAATTTCTTTTGCCAACTTAGCCCCAAGCACCGACGGCTCTGACACTTTCCCTACTATTGTTTTTTTAACTAACACCTTGCCCTCACTATCGCCATAAAACCCTGTAAGGAAAATATGGTCTTTTTCAATTTTTGCGTATGCACCGCTAGGGAGATGACAACTGCCTCCTATCTCTTTTAAAAAAGCCCGCTCCGCAGTGATTTGTACATTTGCTTTTTCGTCTTTAATGTAATCCAACATTTTTGCAAGCTCTGTGTCTGTTTCTCGTGTTTGGGCAACCAATGCCCCCTGGCCCACGGCAGGCACCATAGCGGTAGTGTCTATATATTCGCCAATCTCAGCTTCTCGCCCAATCCTTTTTAACCCTGCCGCCGCAAGAATAATGCCATCAAGTTTTTCTTTTTGCATTTTTTCTATTCTTGTGTCAACATTGCCTCTTATTGATACAACGTTCAAATCGGGACGCAATTTTAGCAACTGATATTTCCTTCTTTTGCTCCCCGTGCCAATTTTTGCACCAAGAGGCAGATCCGCAATTTTTCCGGTGCCACCGCCACGCAAAACAAGCGCATCCCGCACATCTTCTCGTTTAAAGACAGAGGACAAAGCCAATCCCTGTGTTGCAGCGGTTGGCATATCTTTCATGCTGTGGACTGCCATATCAATATCTTTGTTAAGGAGTTGTTGCTCTATCTCCTTAACAAACAGCCCTTTGTCCCCTATTTTATCAAGGTCTTTGTCTAAATGCAAATCTCCCTTTGTTTGAATCGTTTTGATTTCAAAGTTGGCGTTTGGATAGCTAGTCTGCAATTGGTCTATCACCCATTTTGTTTGGGTTATTGCCAAATTACTCCCCCTTGTTCCAACAACTATTTTGTTTGCACAGTCATCCATGTTGTTTATAAACAACTTTCTAATGGCAGGATTTTCTGCTAAACCACTTAAATTTACACGCACTTTATAGCCGTGTTTTTCTAGCTTTGTTTTCCAAGAATCCTCACCGCAACCGGCTATATCATTTGTGGCATGATACCCTGCCACAAGCAAAAAAGGGGTTAAAAGCACAGATTCTATCTTGTGTTTTTCCAACTTTTTAATTATCTGTGGAATTGTGGGGTAATATTCCAATGTGCCAACAAAAGCGTTTAAACCATTATCTTGCAACACGTACTCTAGTGCAGGGTATGCTGTTTGTGCAGCCTCTGTTGTGCCATGACCAACAAAAACAACGGCTTCATTTTTTTGCAATATAGGCAAACTTTCCTTTATTACCGCCGCTATATCCAAATAACCTTCCATAGATGATAGCAGCGGTTTGCACAGCTTTATCTTGTTAAATTTGTTTTTGTAACTTTCCACCTCACCTTGCAACCTTTTGTATTCCTCTCCCGCCAATATATGCAAAGAGCAGACCACAACGTCAGTATAATGTTGTTGGTATATTTTTTCCAGTGCCTGCAATGGGTTGTCTATGTGAAGATTCTCTTTTTCTTTGATTTTTTTTATAACCCTGTCCGAACTGTAGGCCCTAAAAAAATCTTGGGAGCTAAACCGATTTCTGATTTCGTTTTCCAGTATATCAATAGATTTTTCTCTTGCCGCTTTATTAACACTGCCATAACTTACAACCAAAACTGCTTTTTTCATTTATGCGCCTTTTTTCTCAAAAGAATCGGACAGCATTTTCAGAAAACCATAAGCAACAAAAGCTATCACTGCTGTTGTGATATACAACTGTATTCCGAAAAAATGGTTAACAAAAGTCCCCAACTGATAATGCCCGGTATTTAACAAAAAATCGCCCATGCGAAACGTTGCAACCAGTGCAATAGCCGTGGGAAACGTTAGTGCAGCAAAACCGGGGTTAAACTTTATCCTTAAAAACTGCGGCAGTTTATATGCGATATATAAAAGAGTTAAAAAGATGATGCTGTATAGTGCAAAAACTATCCCTGCTATCGGCTCATCCGTAAAGTTTAGATAACTCACAAACAGTAGACTGCTCGGGGCTAAAAGAATCCCCGCAGTTAGCTTAAACTGATCCGGCAGAGGTTTTTTTATTAAACGTATCACCATAGCAGGAAAAATAATAACGTACATGGCAAAACCGTAATAAACGATTGCAGTAAATATAGTGGGTGCTCCTTTTTCTGCACCAACAACCGTAGACACAAGAAAACCCATATACGTTACAAACCAGCTCGGCACAAAAGTCTCAATATTGAAATTTTTTATTGCATGTAGATAAGTGAAAACCAAAATGTGTATTACATGAAGCCCAACACCACTTATCCAAATTGCAAAACCTATGCTTTCGTTAAAAAGAAAGACAAAGTTGCCCAGGATCATGGTGAGCATGGTAAAAGTGGCATATAAGCTAGCGGGTACCGTATTGATATAATCTACTACAAAAAAAGTCTTAAAATGAACCGTTAGCTTTAAAAAAGCAGCAACCCAAACAAGAGCAACACAAACCATGGTAACAAGGCGAACAGCAGGAAAGCCAATCGCAAAATATAAGTTTGAAAGGGTAGCCAACCCTACCGCAGTAGCAATGGCTCCCACCGGCAGGTTGGCGGTTTTGTCAATTAATTGTTTCATTGTTATAACCATTCCTTTCTTAGGCCCAAAACGTCATGAAAGACTTTCTTTCAAACTTGCGGACCCCCTTTTTTCAATAATGAACACCGCTCCAGTAAACGTTGTGCTTTAAAACGGCATCGTCATTTAAATTTACATCTTTTAAAACCCAGTCTTTAAACTCCATAAAGCCGGTGCGGTCCACAATATAGCCAATGTGTTCTTTCCCACCCGGGGTGGTAAGGTCGATATATTCTTTCACGTAAGAATACGTGTTTTTAATTATTTTGATTATACTTTCCTCGTCTACCCACAAAATAAAATCTTCTGCCAAGCGAGGGTTTTTCTTGCCCGTACGACCCATAATAGCAAAGCGGTAGTATCGTTTTTTGCTTCTTGTCCATGCAGATGTGGGGCAGTTTAGGACACATTCGCCACAACCTATACATCTTCTGTGATCTCTTACAATCTTTTCGTTTTGTTTTGTTAGGGCTTGAGTAGCTTTCCTTCTGCACATGCGTTCACAAGCTCCACAGCTCACACACCGATATTGCTCATATTGGGGCATAGTCATCCCCATTATGCCAAAATCGTGCATACGACATTTAATACAATCGTTTGGGCAGCCTGTTATTGCAATTTTAAAGTGAAGATCATGGGGGAAAACTGTTTTTTCTATTTTTTTTGCCAGGGTGGTAGTATCAAAGTTTGCGTAGGGGCAAACTCGGTTACCGATACATGCCGCAATATTTCTTGTGCCGGCAGAGGTGTATCCTCCCCCCGGTGTTTCTTGGTTCACCTCTAGCCCATCTATAAGGGGCTGTAATAGCTCGTGTACCTTTGGTATATCTTCATATTTTATACCCGGGATCTCAAACCCCTGCCTTGTTGTAATATGTACCGTGCCGTTACCATACTTTTGGGCAATTTCGGAAACCTGGATCAAATCCTCTGCTCTTAGCGAGCCGCCCGGTACCCGAACCCTGCTCGCCGCATAACCTCTTACCTTTGTAACCCGAAAAGCATTTTTTTTAACTTTTTTTGTGTTTATGTCCAACATAAAATCACCTCAAAACTAATCTATCAGTTCTACACCTTTTTCGTAATTAAAGACCGGCCCTTCCAAACAAATGTATACGTCGTCAATTTTACAGTGTCCACACTTGCCTATTCCGCAGCTCATCCTTCTTTCTAAAGATATCCAAATATTTTTTGTCGGTACCCCTCGCTTCAAAAACTCCTTTGCCGCAAAAGAGATCATTACAGGCGGACCCACAATAATAACTTGTACATCGGCAATACTTTCGATTTTCAGCTCCGGTATAAATTGGGTAACCAAACCCACATTGCCGCTGTAACCATCTTGAGCATTATCAACTGTCAGCACCACATTGAGCTTTTTTTGCCATGCTTCCATTTCTTTCTTAAACAAAATATCTTGCGGAGATTTAAATCCTGCGATTAAGCTAAAGCCCGAAAGCTCCGCTGTATTTTGTGCAAAATAATCCACAACCCCCTTAACAGGAGAAAGGCCTGTGCCACCGGCAACAACAACAAGTTCCCTGCCCTTGTAAAGTTCAACATCAAAACCATTTCCATAAGGGCCACGCAAAAACAACTTGCCACCCTTTGTATAATTAAATACCTCGTCTGTTACACGTCCTATCTTGCGAATTGTAAGGTCTATATATCCCTTACCCAACCCGCTGACAGATATGGGAGCCTCCCCAAACTTTGGTATAGACACTTGAAAAAACTGCCCGGGCTTCGCCTCCCCTTCATATGCCATTCTAAAGGTGGATTCTATCTCTGTTTCCTTAACCACCTCCACAATTTCAGAGCTAAAAGGTAAATACTCGTTCATCTACTTCACCTCCTCTGTTGTTTTTTCTAGCTTGTTTAGCTTGTTTACACAGTTTGTGTATGATATGTATTCCGGGCAAACATCGTCACAGCGACCGCAGCCAACGCACATATGATACCCAAAACGTTTTTTGTAGTCATAAATTTTGTGCAAAACTTTAAAACGCATACGCTGTCCCTTGTTTTCTCTAAAACTATGCCCACCTGCCATATCGGTGAAACCGTCCACCTCGCAAGATGCCCAAACCCTGCGTCGCTCACCAACCTTGCCATTATCTGTGTAAGCTATATCTTGGGTAGAAAAACAAGTGCAGGTCGGGCAAACAAAATTGCACCTACCACAAGCTATGCAACGGTTGTGATACTCTTCCCACATTTCCGATTTCACCACATTTTGCAAATCTAGCTTTTCCGGAATATTAACAACCACGGGGTTTTCCGTAACAAATTGCGGTGTAACAGTCGCCGTTTCGTTTTTCTCAAAATTGAACCCTTGCACAATATCAGAGTTTTTAATTATTATCTCAAACTTATCCCCGTTTTGGTGCAGATAACCGTCATAACCGGTGCATGTGTTTGTGTTCATGCTCACACAAAAACAATTGCCAAAACTTTCTTTACAACCCATCACAATAAATTTCGTGTTTTCGCGAAACTTTTTGTAATAAATATCTTCAAACTTGTTTTTCAAATAAATTTCGTCTAGCCTTTTGATTGCATGAAAATCACAGCTACGCAAAAATATTATCTGTTTTTGTTTGTTCATTTCTGCTTCTTTCACAACATCTTCGGTAAAATAAAACAAAATTTGAGTAATTGGCAAAAGTGCCTCTTTGTGAGAAAAAGTGGATTTTGTATCGAATACAATATCTTCTGCCCTTGTTATTGGGCTGTAGCGTACCTGGTCTGTATCAGAAAAAGACCCGGCATGTTCAAAAAGTTTTGGGGCGTACAGTACACAGTCGCCCGACCAATGTTCCAGTAAATCGTTAAACCTTGCCTTTGTTAAACTAAGTTCCATAAAAACCACCTCTTATACAACATTATATAGCACTTTTTTTAATGGTTGTCCCAACTTTAAAAATCACAACATGTATGTTATCGGCAATGATGCCCCTACATCTCCCGACGACAGGCTTCTCTCTGCCTCTTGCTTTATTATAGATTATTTCTACATATATTGTCAAATAAATTGTCAAATTCTAACTTTTGGTATTTTAGTGCTTTTATGGCTATCCCACATTTTTGCAAACAAAAAAACCAAGGGCTTTAGACGTTGTTGTTTTGCGTCTAAAACCTTCGGTTTCTATAGTTTTTCGTGTTCAGCGTACAAGGCTCGTAGCCGACAGCGGCATTCTATACCGCTTCAACTAGTTTCTGTTCTGCTACATAGGCATACTCAACCTCGCCTACAAGGCGCACTCGGGCTATGTCTTTGAGGTCGATAGCACTGTAGTCCCAATTTTCCACATCCCTAAAAACGCAATCCAAGTCGTCGCCACCTTCACCTATACCCCCAGGTATGCCTGTAAATGTGCCGTATTGGTAAGTTTCTATCTCCAAACGTTCTTTGTTTATTGCCGCATCTTCTAGTACTATACGTAAATTAGTCAGTATCAAGATTGTCATCTCCTTTTCAAGGGTGTACAGTGTGTGCTTCGTCCCATACTCGCTCCATAGCTCATTATACACCATATCCCTATCGTTTGCAACCTCTGAAATTCGCCAACACGAGTGTATATAAATCGGCTGTCAATGGAGAAATATACTAGGAACTAGAGGCTAGATGTGGGCGGTGATAATTTTTCCACAACTCTTTACAAGGTAGGGATAATAATGTTATAATCAACAGAGGGGAAATTTCTATAAATACATTACCATGATATGGAGAGGCGGTTATACAGAGTGTTATAGAACAACGAGTTACCCCTCAACCATGATAAAAAATACAAATAATGAGAAGATAACCTTTACGTGTTTGTGGTAATAACATATAGTCTATTTTCGGAGGTGAACATATGGAAAAAACACTGACCTTAGACCCTTGGCATGCACACAATACGTGTGAGCATATACCTAACGCCGAAACATTGGCAGCATTTGCCGAAACGGAAGAAATAATTAATAAGATTAGAACCGGGGAGTATGTACCCACCTATAGCAGCTTTGAAGAAATGGTTATAGAAATATACTCGGAATTAGAGGCTGAAGGAAATGAGCAAGAAATACAAAGTAGAACCCTCTACAAAGTTTAGACGAGATTACAAGCGTGCAATAAAACGTGGTTACGATATGAGGTTACTAGATGATGTTGTAGACATGCTTAGTAACGGAAACCAACTTCCCGAAAAATACTTAGACCACTCACTAAAAGGAGATTGGGGCGGTTTTAGAGAATGTCATATAACGTCCGATTGGCTTTTAGTTTATCGATATGAAGATGATGTGCTTATTTTGGTTTTGCAACGAACCGGAACGCATAGTGACTTGTTTTGAACACTGTATAGCAAAATAATTGAAATAGAAGTGCTTAAAAAAATACCCAACCATAGCTTCAGCCATAAAGTCTCACATCGGGAGTTTCAAAGTTCGCATTAGAACAAGACAAAAAAACGCGTGTCCCCTAGTATATAAGCCATAAAAACTCAGGGACACGCTCTTTTTATTTTTATTCTACGCTATTATTTTTCGGTACACTTCAGCACCTTTTTTAGCATATTTTTAGTCGCGTAACTTTAAGGGTGTGTGGGGAAAACCCCATAGTTTCATGACACAACTCGAGGGGGGTTAGCCCCCCCCTCTTTTTGTTTATCTGTATTTATTTATTGATTCATTGATTTTATTGACCGTCTATATATGTGTCTGGTGCGGTTAAGTACACGTGTTGCCAAGCTATACCGTTGATTGCACCGTTGGAGCTAAAAGGACCGGGACCGCTGTAGCGTGGCGGGAACTCAAGTCCAATACCACCCACGCTGTTGTTTATAGCAGCAAGGCCGATAGCAACGGTGTTTGGGAAGTTAACTCGTGTGTCCATAAAGGCTTGCTCCCACATGCTTATCGTTTCCATCCTAAAGTCAGGATCCCACATGTCTTCGGAACTAAAGCGGTCAAAAATAGCTTCAAGCTGTGGGTTTGTGTATCTTTGCCAGTTGCTTGTGGTAGTTGGTCCAAACATGTTTACCGGGTTTGGGTTAGCACCTTGCCCCCAACCAAACGTCCACATATCTACAACGCCACCATCCGCTTCATGTTGTCTAACATCTAAATGTAGTGGAGCCTCTATTAAGCGGTCTTGGTAAAATACAACTCTAAGCCCAATATCGGACCAGTTTTGTATTTCTAATGCACGGTTAACTTCGTTTGCCGGTGAACCAACACTTGCCATATATACTATGGTAAGGTCAGAGCCGTCCGGTCTTGTCCTGTATCCATCAGGACCTCTCAAATAACCTGCATCGTCCAATATTTGCATTGCACGTTCCGGGTCAAAGTGGTTAAAAGTTTCTATCTCCGGATTTACCCAGTGGGCACGCCTTGTTGGCCAGTACGCAGAACCAACGGGAACAACCAAGCCGTTAAACAGCTCTTGACCTGCACCCAAGTGGTCTATAGATAAGGCAATAGCCTCACGCACGGGTCGGGATATGCGTGGCTCATCAAAAGGTATGCTACGCCCCTCTTCGGCATCCCATGTTCCCATACGGAAACCTAGCCAAAACATAGTGTTGCTCATAAATGGGTTAGACAGGAACTGAACGTTTGTCATGTATCTAAAGTGTTCAGTAAACTGAGATTGAGGGAACGGTCCTCCAACGTGGTATAACCCCTGCTGCATCGCCAAAGGCACCATCATCGGGTCAATCAACTCCAGTACAATTGAATCCAAAATGGCAGGTCCTGCCCAAAAGTTGTCGTTTCTAACAAAACGGATAGATTCGCCGGGAACCACAGAATCTATTATAAACGGCCCGTTACCCAATGCTTCGTGACGGGCACGGGGGTGATAAAACATTTCGCCAACAGGGATACCTTCCCAGTGGTGGCGAGGTATTGGTGTGGACCAAAAACCAAAAGCAATGATGTCCGGTGGAAAGTCTATGAAATACATAGTAAGTTCCATTTGGTCTTCTGAAAGCACAAGACCGGATATGTGGTCAGCTTCACCATTATGGAACTCTACTGCTCCAACAACGTTTTGAACTTGTGAACCCCAACGAGGCCCTTGGTAGTCCGGGTGTGCTATAACATAGTGGGCAAACACAAGGTCGTCCAATGTTACCGGTACACCGTCGTGCCAGTGGCTAACGTGGTTTTTTGTTATGGTAATGGATTGTGCTTCTCTGTCATACGTAAAAGAAGCAAGAGCATGTGGGTTATTATAAGCAAACATGTCTATATCCATAGCCAAAAGCCCGGTATGAGTTAAAGCACGAACGTCAGCGTCTAGTGAAGAGTGCCAATGTACGCCGTCCCATATGCCAGGAAATGGAGCTGTGGAACCCATAGCCCAACGCAACTCACCACCTGCCAGTGGTGTGCCAGGGTTGTCAACTGCAAGACGGATGTTAAAGAAGTCTAGCGTGTCGTAAAGAACTTGCAAGGGATTTGCCAAAATCTCCTCTTCGTCTAGCTCCTGCACCGGTGGGCCCACTACCTCTGTCGGTGTCGGTGTTGTCACATCGTCACCTGCTCCCGGGTCAGCTTGACCACAAGCAGCAAGCACTACAGCCAAAACTGCCATGATAGGCAGAGATGCCAGTTTATAGAGTTTCATTTTGTACCTCCTTATGCGTTTTTATAAAACGCAAAATATAGTGTGTGGGGCTGGTTTTTAATAGGATTTTAATGGCAGTTTATAAATTGTGCTAGGAATTCCAAAAAATCTAAACTGCGTTTAACCAAACACCCCAAAGTTTTTTTCGTGCTAGCCGCCTTTGTTGTTTTTTAAAAAAACAGTAAGAATCTACTAGCTAGCACGGCGTTGCCTGGGGTCTACAGCACGGCTAACAGCGGTGCCTATCCCATATATAGCAAGCGACATCAGCACAATCGCCAATGCAGCGGGCAACCATTGCCAAGTAAAGTTAGCAAGAACAACAGGGTTCCTCGCCAAAGCTATCAGCCTGCCAATGCTCGGCACACCAAACGGTAACCCAAAACCAAGAACGGTAAGCCCGGTTTCCAAGCCCATATTAGCGGCTAAGCCTAAAATAAGGCCAACCATCATAAAAGATGTTACATTTGGCATTACTTTTTTGAATATGATAACAAAGTTTGGCGTGCCCAGGGTTTTTGATGCTTGCACATAATCTCTGGCAGACTCTTGCAGCACCCTTGCACGCAAGCCGCGTGCAGATCCAACCCACCCAAACAAAATCATGACCGAAACAAACACCGGTATATCCCACCTGGGCGAAACCATAGCTACAACTATAATAACCATAATGGTGGGTACCATAACAATAAAGTCGATTAACCTCATTATTGCCAGATCGACATAACCACCATAAAACCCTGCAACAAGCCCGACAAAATAGCCGATCGTTAAAGCACCTATCGTTACTAAAACTGCAATGGTAAAAGAGTTGCGGGTGCTAAGCAAAAGCATAACGAGCATATCTCTTCCACCATCGTCTGTCCCCAAAATATGTTGATCGCTTGGGGGCAGATTTAGCTGACCCAGGATTATTCTTGTATCGTATCCTTCATCTATCATTACCGCAGGAACGGCATATATAACCAAAACAAAAACTGCAAGAAAAATAAAGGAAGCAAGCGAAAAGGGGCTACGTACTATTTCTCTCCATATGGTAATCCACATGCCAGGAATTTTGTTACGTTTTCTCAATTCCTTTTCTCTAGCCAAAAACTCCGCCTCTGTCATTGTTTCAGTCATCACGTTGGTTTTGTTGGTTTCGTTGGGTTCCATAGTTTCTTTTGTATCTTCCTTTTCCATTGTGGCACACTCCTTTTTTCTAAGATTCCGATAGACCGAAGTCTATTTTATGCGAATCCTGGGGTCAAATATCGTTAAGGCAATGTCTGATATTAAAAAACCTATCATTGACAGCGAAGCATAGAAAACTATTAAAAAGTTTGCTACAGGCCAATCTTGTATGGCTATGGAAGCAACAAACAACTGCCCCATCCCAAAAAACGTAAACAGAGTTTCTATTATAACAGCACCGCCAAACAGCCCAACTATTATTCCACCAACACCGGCAACAATGGGTAAAATGGAGTTTCTGAATATATGGCGAGTGTATACCTTGCCTATCGGAACTCCTTTGCTCCTGGCTGTTAGGGGGTAGTCTGTGCTGCGTTGGTCATTTATCTCGTTTGCCAAAAACTGTATTACCCCAACCCCGGAAAGCAGAGCCATGGAAAGAGCCGGTAACATTGCATGATGTAACCTGCTTAAAAATACTTCAAAAAAGCCGCCGCCAACAGCATCCACACTTACAGAGCCTCTAAGAGGAAACCATATCAGTAGTATAGCAAAGACCCACTGCAACATTACAGCAAAAACAACCAAAGGTATGGACAACTGAATAAAGTTGTAAACGGATATCGCCTTTTCTGCCATTTTGCCTTTGTAGCGACCGGCAATAAGACCAACCGGGATCGCAAAAATGTACACAATAATAACAGTTAAGAGGGATAAAAATATAGTGTTCCCTATCCTTTCCCCTACAACTTCCAAAACAGGTCTGTGCCACTGTATCGACATCCCGAAATCTCCCTGCAACATGTTGGTGACCCAACGAACATAGCGAACGTTCCATGGGTCGTTTAACCCATGTGCCTCTCGCATCGCTTCAATAGCAATCGGATCTAAGGTAGGATCCATGTAGAGTCCGGAAAGAGCATCCCCCGGCATAAACTCCGCCAATATAAAGATTACAATGGTAACCCCTATTATTTGTGGTATAAATATCAAAAACCTTCTAACGAGTGCTTTCCACATAATATCCTCCTTATGGAATTGCCACGTAATGGTTGTCGTTTATTTTTTTCAGATCGTATACAGAGTTGTTGGGCCCGTAATATTGGGTCAGTTTTGACTCGTATTCCTCTGCTAGCTCTTTTCGCTTTTTTGCGTTTACAGCCCGCAGCTTGGGATCCAAATCCGGTATTGCCGTTATTAGCCTGCGAGTGTATATGTGTACCGGGTTTTCGTATATCTCACTCGCTATACCCGTTTCCACAAATCTGGAACGGTGCATTATCATCAGCTTTTCGCACATGTGCCGCACAACGCCCAAATCGTGGCTAATAAAGAGATAAGACAATTTCAATTCTTCTTGCACGTCTTTCAGGTAGTTAAGAACCTGGGCTTGCACGGAAAGATCCAGTGCGCTAACAGGCTCGTCACAGACAATTAGCTTGGGTTTTAAGGCTATGGCTCGCGCCACCCCTATACGCTGTCGCTGTCCGCCGGAAAACTGGTGCGGATATTTTGCCGCATCTTCCGGAGAAAGCCCAACGATAGAAAGTAGCTCGTCTACACGTTTTCGCTCTTCCATCTTTGTGTTTTTTTCAAAATTGCGCAGTGGCTCAGCAATAATGTCCAAAACACGCTCTTTTGGGTTAAGGGAAGAGTACACGTCTTGAAAAATCATTTGTACACTTTTGCGGTAAGGAGAGCGGTTTTTGCCAATATATTTTGTTATGTCCTCTCCATTGAAAATAATTTTACCGGCATATATTTTTGCAAGCCCCAAAATAGCTTTGCCGGTGGTGCTTTTACCGCAACCCGACTCTCCAATGAGCCCTATCGTTTCCCCAGGGTTTATCTCAAAGGAAATGCCGTCTACAGCTCGCACATAGTCTACGGTGCGACCCATTATACCGCCTTTTATGGGATAATAAACTTTCAAATCTTTAATTTCTAATAGTGCCATAATTATCCCTCCGAAAAATGGAAATTGCGATAGCAGGTGCAACGCACAAAATGGTTGGGTAGAGCTTCTCGCAAAGCAGGGTCTGCCTCGTGTTCTGTGGCATCTATCCAGGGTATGCGGTGAGAAAAACGACACCCCTCTCGCGGCAGTTTCAGCAAGGTCGGCACCGTGCCTTGTATAACATTGAGCCGAGCTCGCGTGGCTTCTGCACTCTTGCCGGGTATGCTAGAGAGAAGAGAGCGAGTATAGGGATGCAGGGGATTGGAAAACAACTCCTCTGCAGTTGCAAGTTCCACAATCTGCCCGGCATACATAACCGCTACCCGATCAGCCATCTCTGCCACAACACCCAAATCATGCGTTATCAGTAAAAGGCTGCTTTTTGTTTTTTCTTGCACCTCTCGCATCAGGTCGAGTATTTGGGCTTGTATTGTAACGTCCAACGCTGTGGTGGGTTCGTCTGCTATCAGCAAGGACGGCTCGCAAGACAGTGCAATCGCAATCATTATACGCTGTCGCATACCACCGGACAACTCATAAGGAAAAGAGTTGTACGTTAGGGTAGGATTGTTGATGCCCACATCGTCCAACAACTTCATTGCCTTTTCTTTTCTTTGCTCCGCATTTAGGGTAGTGTGGTATGTCATGCCTTCTTCCAACTGCCTGCCAATCTTGTGCAAAGGATTAAGAGCGGTTAAGGGATCTTGAAAAATCATTCCAACTTCCTTTCCCCGCACTTTATCTAACGCACTTTCACTAAGATCCACCAAATTTATACCGTTATAGTTTACATTGCCTTCGATACGTGTATAGTCCATATTGTGGAGCTTCAGCAAAGATAGGGCAAAACAGCTCTTGCCGCAACCGCTCTCCCCCACTATGGCAATGGTTTCGTTTGCCATAATATCCAAATCCACGTTGTCTACAGCCGCATAATACTCACCCGCTATTTTGTAAGAAGATCTGAGTGATTTAATGGACACAAGTGTTTTACTCATATTCCCCCTTTGGTACTGTCGATTTTTAAAAGATTCAACAATACCGCTTTTTTGATTATTCGATTATAATCCACCGCTTTTTTCTTGTCTTTTCTCTTGTCATTTTCCTGATTTTTCGTGCAATCGTGTACATATGATACAACAAACCACAAAAAAAAGCAATTGGCATTTTTGGCGAATTTTGGACAAAAAAAAAAAAAAAGAA
>WRKF01000140.1 GCA_009778165.1 Defluviitaleaceae bacterium | reverse complement strand
GATTTCAGAGCTTATAGCAAGAAGAGCAAGAGAGCTAGGGGAACATGAACATGCGGATAATATAGAAAAAGCCTTAGCTAAAGGTCGAGAAGAGGGTAAGGCTGAAGGTGAAGCTAAAGGTGAAGCTAAAGGTGTTATTATAGCATCTAAAATGGGAATGAGTCCCCAGGACATTAAAGTAAACTTTGGTATGACAGTGGCAGAAGCAAAAGAGATACTTGCTAAATCTTAGTATCTAAAACCAATTTCTATAATTTTAAGTATAGAAATTGGTTTTTCGCTCTTCTTTTTGTTGATTTCATTTGTTTTTTTCAAAGTTTCGGAGGCTTTGCTTGTTAGATGTTTGAAAATCTGTTGAAACTAAATTTCCGTGCGGAACTGCTATACATATTTGACACAAAAACTAATATATGTTACAATGGGTTCAATTGAACGATAGAACAATTAAATCAAGAACTTTGGGGCGGGGTGTAATTCCCCACCGGCGGTTATAGTCCGTGAGCGAATATGCTGTGAATATAGGAAGGGGTTTCCCCCTCATGCATATAGCTGATTTGGTGAAATTCCAAAACCGACAGTTACAGGAAATGTTAGATGATTTTTAAAAAAGCATTTCCCTACAGTCTGGATGAGAAAAGTTCGTATTGCTACCCTTTTGTATGTTTTGCTGTACAACAAATGTAGCATACACCTTTTATGCTCCCAAGTTTTTATTTGGAAGCGTTTTTTGTTTGCAAATAAAAGGGGTGATGATGCACATTAATCATGAATATTATATGGCTCAGGCTTTAACGTTAGCCAAAAAAGGGCAAGGCTTTACGAACCCTAACCCAATGGTGGGGGCAGTTATTGTAAAAGACGGCAATATTATTGGCGAGGGGTTTCATAAACAATATGGCGACTTTCATGCAGAGATAAATGCGATTAACTCTTGCGATCCCAACAACGCTACTCTTTATGTTACACTAGAACCGTGTACCCACTATGGCAAAACGCCACCTTGCGCAGATGCTATTATAAAAAGCGGTATAAAACAAGTTGTGATAGGAGTCACCGACCCAAACCCTTTAGTAGCGGGAAAAGGGATAGAAAAATTGCAAAAAAGCGGCATAAATACGGTGCAAAAAATTTTGGAAGAAGAATGCCGTCTTCTAAATACAGTGTTTTTTCATTATATGCAAACCGGTATGCCTTATGTTGTTATGAAATACGCAATGACCATAGACGGCAAAATATCTACTTTTACGGGTGCATCTAAATATATAACCGATACCGAGGCATTGCACAATGTTCACAAAAGCAGGCATATATATAGTTCAATAATGGTGGGCGTAAACACAGTTATAGCAGACGATCCCCTGTTAACGTGCCGTATAGACGGATTAAAAAACCCTGTCAGAGTAATTTGTGATACAAATTTGCGGATACCAACTACTTCCAAAATCGTAAATTCCGCACAAAAGGTACGAACAGTAATAGCCACAGCCTGTACAGATGAAAAAAGAATAGCGGCATTAAAAAGCCAAAATATTGAAATTTTACAGGTAAGCACTAAAAATTGCGACTTGGGCATTAAATTGGATATTAAAGACGTAATGAAAAAGTTGGGTCTGCTCGGTATAGATTCCGTATTGTTGGAAGGAGGAGCAACACTGAACTGGTCCGCTTTAGAAAGCGGTGTGGTGAACAGGGTACAGGCATATATAGCACCAAAAGTATTTGGCGGCGAAAAAGCCCTTTCTCCCATAGGTGGTACAGGTGTAAGCCTTACAACAGAAGCAATACATTTAAAAAGCACGCATATTACTAAACTGGGAAAAGATATTTTGATAGAAGGCAACTTATAGAAGGCAATTTATAAAAGCCGAATGGTTGCCGAGAGGAGATATTTTATGTTTACAGGCATAGTGGAAGAAGTAGGTGAGGTAGTAAATGTAAGAACTGCGGGAATGTCTTTTGCTATAGAAATCGAAGGCGATATAATTTTTGGGGATATAAAAATAGGAGATAGCGTATCTGTAAATGGTGTATGCCTAACAGTTACAAATTTTGCTAACAACATTTTTAGGTCTGATGTAATGGAAGCTACTATGATGTCTTCATCTATTGGGGATTTAAAAGCAGGTAGCCTCGTAAACTTGGAAAGAGCAATGCCCGCAAACGGTCGCTTTGGCGGTCACATAGTTACGGGGCATATAGACGGCACGGGAATTATATCTGCAATTGAGCCAAAATCCGGTTCATTGTTATACAGTTTTACAGCTGCCCCTCCGGTTATGATGTATATCGTAAAAAAAGGCTCTATTGCTATAGATGGTATTAGCCTTACCGTGGCAGATGTGTGGAGCAGCGGGTTCAGTGTAGGTATTATCCCACATACCCAAACCGGAACAACCTTACACACAAAAAAAGCGGGGGATAAAGTTAATTTAGAAACCGATATTATTGGAAAATATATCGAACGGTTACTTTCATTCGGTCAGCCAAATCCTCCAAGCAATATAACGGAAGAATTTTTAGCAAAACACGGTTTTATAGGCGTTTAAGTTAAAAAATGCTAGACAGTTTTCAACTTAAATGGCTATGGCTAGACTTTAAATTTAGGAGATAGTATGTCTAATACTTTTAAGTTCAACAAAGTTGAAGAAGCCTTGGAAGACTTGCGTCGGGGCAAAATTATTATTGTAACAGACAACGAAGATAGGGAAAACGAGGGGGATTTTGTATGTGCAGCTCAGTTTGCGACGACAGATAACATAAATTTTATGGCAACTTACGGCAAAGGGATGATTTGTATGCCGATGGATGAAGAAACGGCAAACAGGCTAGACTTTAAACCGATGGCTTCAGCAAACAAAGACCCTCACCGCACAGCTTTTACGGTTACAATTGACCATGCTAATGTAACCACCGGCATATCTGCTGCAGAGCGTTCTTTAACTGCTATGCAATGCGCAAACCCTAATGCCAAAAGCGAGGATTTTCGCCGCCCCGGTCATATGTTCCCTCTTATAGCAAAAAAATGGGGTGTTTTGGAACGGGAGGGGCATACAGAAGCAACCGTAGACCTTGTAACTCTTGCGGGGTTATCCCCTGTGGGCATTTGTTGCGAAATTATGGACACAGACGGCACAATGATGCGTACCCCAAAGCTACTGGAGTTTGCCGAAAAATGGAGCATGAAATTTATCACAATAAAAGATTTGATAACCTACAGAAAAACAAACGAGGTTTTGGCGGAGTGCATATCTACTACAAACATGCCCACAAAACATGGCGATTTTAAAGCTCATTGCTATATAAACAAAGTAAATGGTGAACACCACATAGCAATTGTAAAAGGCAACCTTAAAAGTGAGGATGTCATATGTCGCATACATTCCGAGTGTTTGACGGGAGATGCTTTTGGCTCTTTGCGATGCGATTGTGGTCGCCAGTTTCAGCAAGCGCTGGAACAAATAGAAAACGAAGGGGAAGGGGTTTTGCTTTATATGCGGCAAGAGGGGCGCGGCATTGGTCTTGTGAACAAGCTAAAAGCCTATGCCTTGCAAGATACGGGGTTGGATACGGTAGAAGCCAATAATGCACTGGGATACCAAAATGACATACGGGAGTATAGTATGGCTGCACAAATGTTACGTGATCTAAAAGTTAAAAGTGTCCGCCTGCTCACAAACAACCCTCACAAAATTCAAGAACTGGAGGCACAGGGTATAAATATATCACAAAGGCTTCCCATAGAGATTCCCCCGACCCCGCACGATGCTTTTTATCTAAAAACCAAACAGCAAAAAATGGGGCATATGCTTACCATATAATATATTAAGGAGGAAAAAATGAACAATACCCATAACATTATAGAAGGAAAATTGATAGGTACAAATCTAAAAGTCGGCATTGTAGTTTCCAGGTTTAATGAGTTTATTACATCTAAACTTTTGGGTGGTGCGATAGATGGGCTTAAACGCCTTGGCACAGAAGAAACGGAGATAGACGTTGCATGGGTTCCCGGTGCTTTTGAAATACCATTAATTGCATCTAAATTAGTGGAAACAAAAAAGTACGATGCAGTAATTTGTTTGGGTGCAGTAATAAGAGGTAGCACTACACATTATGATTACGTATGTAACGAAGTTTCCAAAGGCATTGCATCTCTTTCTTTAAACAGCGGGATTCCCGTTATTTTTGGGATAGTAACGACAGAAAATATAGAGCAAGCAATAGAAAGAGCAGGTACAAAGCTAAGCAACAAAGGGTACGATGCCGCCCTAAGTGCAATAGAAATGGTGAATCTTATACGAAATATTAAATAAGTTTTTAGGTTTTTCATCGATAATAGCAAATTAACTTTTGTGACTTAAAAAGGACAAGGAAAAGTTAATTTGCTATTTTGCTAGAATCAATGGGGGAATATTTAATTCTAAAAAAAAGTTGACAAGGATAAAATTCTGTGTTAGAATACTCGAGGAAAATTTTTGGGCGACCTTTAAACCCTGCATTCTCGCAAAACTTACAAGGATTGCCTTACTTATTTAGGAGGTATAAAAAAAATGAACAACTTATCCAAACCAAAGCTATCACTGCTGGGATTGCAACACATGTTTGCAATGTTCGGTGCAACAATCTTAGTTCCACTTTTAAGTGGACTTAGTGTACAGACCACATTAATCTCTGTAGGTGTCGGTACACTCATATTTCATTTATTAGCCAAGGGGCGTGTACCAGCGTTTCTTGGCTCTTCTTTTGCCTTTTTGGTGGGCATACAGCTTATTACCGATCCCGAAACAGGGCTTTTTGCCGGAAGCGGGATGCCGATGGAATATAAGCTGGCATACGCAACAGGAGGCATAATGGTATCGGGACTAGTATACATAGCCTTTGCAGTAATCATAAAACTAATTGGCGCTAAAAAGTTTATGGAATTTGTGCCACCGGTAGTTACTGCACCAACAGTAATTTTAATAGGTATAATGCTTGCACCTTTCGCCATAAGCCAATCTTCAAACAATATATTTTTAGCTACATTAACACTCTTCATTGTTATTGTGGCAGCAAGTTGGGGTAAGGGTATGATTAAAATAATACCCATACTTTTAGGGATAGGCGGTGCTTATGCAATTGCGTTAATCATGCACTCTATGGGCATGACAAACCCAAACGGTACACCAATATTAGACTTTTCGTCAATATACGGAGCCTCTCTTGCCGGAGTGGCTCCTTTTATGTTGCCCCGTTTTAATATAATTGCAATTTTGGTAATGATACCCTTTGCAATTGCTACCATTGCCGAACATATCGGGGATATGGTAGCCCTTAGCACCATAACGGGAAAAGATTTGATAAAAGACCCCGGTCTTTCCCGCACCCTTTTGGGGGATGGGTTGGCATCGGGCTTTTCCGGCCTTATTGGTGGTCCTGCAAGCACTACTTACGGAGAAAATGTGGGGGTTGTAGCACTTACAAAAATAACGAACCCGCGCGTTGTGCAAATAGCCGCAGTTTATGCGACTGTGCTTGGTTTTTCACCAATATTTGCGGCAGTTATATACTCTGTACCCGCAGCAATAATAGGCGGCGCTTCCTTTATGCTATACGGAATGATAGCGGCGGTGGGTATTCGTAACTTGGTAGACGCAAAGGTAGATGTTAGCAAAACAAAAAATTTGACCATTATAGCAATAATGCTGGTAATGGGGTTAGGGTTGCGGTTTGGCCCAAGAATAACATTTATGTTGGGGGCAACGGAAGTTCCCATCGATAGGTTAGGTATTGCAATCGCTGTTGTTGTCGGGGTTATATTAAATATAATTTTGCCGGACAAAGAGGCACAATAACGTAAAAAAGGGCATAAAAAAAACTTAAAAGAGATTTAAAAAGGAGGTTATTTTTTTAAATAACCTCCTACCGTTTGCCTAATGTAAATCTTGTATGCGATTAATTATATGGCTCAAACTATATAATTACTATAGCAATTCTGATAACAATTCTGCTTAAAATTGATGTGGCCACATCAATCAAAACACCCCATACCTATAGCACAAGGTTGCCTTTAGCCATTTGTTTTAACTAAATCAAAACTGCTATATGATAAACATTTACATTGACTTAAACATGGCTTTTATAGCTTAACTACATTTTTGGCTTGTGGACCTTTAGCCCCTTGTTCAACCTCAAACTCTACCTCTTGCCCTTCGTCTAAGGTTTTAAAGCCTTCTGTAAGGATAGCGGAAAAGTGTACAAAAACATCATCTTCGCCGTCTACCGATATAAAACCAAAGCCCTTTTCTGCGTTAAACCATTTTACCTTGCCTGTTTTCATTATGTTTCCTCCTACATCTTGTTACTATCAAAAGCAATACAATCTTATATAAAGACTAGATACAATACTAATAGTATCATGTTTTTCTTGGTTTGTCAACACTTTTTCTTATAGAATCTATGAGAATCTTATGGGGTTCACATAAAACACATGAATCCTAACCCCAAGCGAGACCACTCCAAAAACAAATCTAAAAGAGCCATCAGCTTAGTGTTTTGGTTATATTATACAAATTAACAACCAATCAACATCAATATCTGCACTGTTAAGTGTAAAATGGAATTTATATTGAAGTTTTGAAATAGTTTATGTTAAAAAAATGACTGTAAAATTAAGATTTTTGGCGAAAATTTCAAGGTTTTTATTGCGAATTTACTGAAAGTATGAAGCTGTACCAACATATTTTATTAAACACAGTTTCTAAAATCTGAAAAAACTGACTTTTGCCGAGCGAAAATATTTCTGATATAATGAAAATATAACAAAAACACAAAATAATAAAAATCGTATCAAATTTAAATGGTGACTTATGAAAATACAAAATTTAATAGAGCTTCATGTTGGCTATTACAAAGAAATACAGGTTGTAGATATAATAAAGCTATTGCACCAAAAGAACTTCGGACCCGGACATTTTTTGGCAAACATAGAAAAAGCAAGACAAATGTTTGATGAAGAGATGCTAAAAATGGAAAAAATGGAAAAAGTTCTGCGACCGAACTATATAGAGCATATTGGTAAATATGCAAGGGTATATTTGGACATTCCGGACATAGATAAAGATACTATATTTGACATGTTTGTAAAATCTACTCAAATACCGGAAGATAGCAGCGAAGTTTTTTATGAAGATGTAATAAAGTTTAGGGATATGGAAATTTTCGACAAAGATGAGATAAATCATTTTTTAAAAAAATGGGAAAATGACCGAAAACCATTTTCCCACAGTGAAATTTACAGAAATTTTTATAAACCTGCTTATAGGGTTGTACTAGCTGATTTGTTTTGTGAATCTGCAAAACAAATCAAGCCTGCCTTTCCGAAAAAGTAACACCCGATTTTTCCAAGGCTTTTACAAGTATTGGTATGATAATGATTTGTATAGTTATACCTATCCAAGAAGTTATAAGCACGCTGTTTATGAATATTGCAAAGGTGAAAACCCCGCTTCCCATGTTGAACCCGGTTAGCAGTGTAAATGTCACAATACCCCAAACCAAACGCCCAACAATAAGGCTAACAACAAGGGAACCGTAGATTTGAACAAGGCTGTTTTTAACTTTTTTGCTTGCTAAAAGCTCGTACATTAAGCCTGCCATAAACCCATATGCAGCAAGCTCAAAGGACATGGCAACAGCCGTAGGAAACATGGGCGGCATACCAAACAGCGTAGATCTAAACAAAGGCATGGTGAACCCTGCTATGGCAGCATATTTTTTATCGATAACAAAACCCGCCAAAAGTGCAGGTATATGCATAGGTAAAAGTATACTTCCCAATGCGGGCCCAGTAAACGTTGGCAAAACTACCCCTAATGCTATTAAGAGAGCAGTAACAACTAGTTTTTTTGTTGTATAGTTCATTACAAAATACTCCTTTCCTTATTAAGTGCCTACTCAAAGTTGGTCGATTAACTTTGACTTTAAAACCGCAAGCGTAATTATACACCATTAAGTTACAGTTTGCAACCTTTCAAAAAATCAAAAAATCGAATTTTTGAAAGGTTGCCATATTGTCCGGTTTTTGATAAAATATAGCAAATTCGATTTTTAAGTTAATCGGCTATATCATAATATTATAAACATAGGAGATATATAAATAAAATGGCAGGACATTCTAAATTTGCAAATATTAAGTACAAAAAGGAGCGTTCCGATTCAAAGCGGAGCAAGATTTTCACAAAGGTGGGCAGGGAGCTGGCTGTTGCTGTTAAGCAAGGAGGCTCAAGCCCGGAGACAAACTCTCGTTTGCGAGATGCCATAGCAAAGGCAAAGGCAAGCAATATGCCAAACGATAACATAGACCGAGCCATAAAAAAAGCCGCTGGAGAGCTCGGCAGTGTAAATTATGAATCTGTAACGTATGAGGGCTATGGTCCCGGGGGCGTGGCTGTTATTGTAAAGGCTTTAACAGATAACAGGAATCGCACTGCCGCGAATGTGCGAAACGCTTTCACAAAGGGCGGCGGAAACTTGGGGCAGACAGGATCTGTGGATTATATTTTTAAGCAGATAGGCGAAATTTTTATAGAAAAGTCGCCCAATGTAAACGAAGATGAGCTAATGATGCAAGCCCTGGATGCAGGCGCTGCCGATTTTATCGCATCCGACGAGGGGTGGGAGATTACAACGGAGCCAAATGACTTTACGAAAGTGGTAGACGCTCTCAAAGATACCTACACCATATTTTCGGCAGAGGTTATAATGCAACCACTCACAATGGCACCGCCTCTTTCTGCGGCAGAAGAGATAAAAGGCTTCAACAAAATGATAGACTTGTTGGAGGACGACGACGATGTTCAGGATGTTTATCATAACCTTGATGGAGAATAGAGATTAGGCAAAATAGGAGCTAACCCGATGAAATTTACTAAAGAAGATAGAGAAGATTGTGTTGGTATGGTTATGCATATTTTGGAGCTGGCAAGGACTGCCCGCCGACACGGCATTTTGGCACTTGAGGACGAATTGGAGGAGCAGGACAACCCTTTTCTTAAAATGGGGTTGGAGCTGTTGGTGGACGGCACAGACCCGGGAACACTAACAGATATTTTTAATCTGCTCCTGGAACACGGAGATTATACTCCCAAAGAATACTTGGAACGCCTTGTGATTTCGAGGGGGGTAGTGGCTATACAAATGGGTCACGATAACCCCATTGTAATGGCGGTGCGGCTCTATGCCATTTTGGGTGAAGACTTTTTGCATTATGCAGACACCCCATATCAGGACACCTGGGCAGCATATCATGAAATATTACAAAAATATAACGATCGCCCCCCCTTGCCGTGTAGCCTACCTTTTGAAAAGCGGGTAGCAAAACTTACCCGCAGGGATATTCAGTTGATATACACAGAAAATACGTCCGATGTGCTTGCACTCGCACTACCCGGATGCAGTATTGTAACTATCAAAAAATTTTTGGAAAACACTTCTAAACGACGCTGCTTGGAAATTAGTATGCTAATGCTTGAATATCCTCCGCAAGAAGAGGCTGTGATAGTGGAACATCAAAATGTTATATTGAACCTAATAAAACGGTTGGAGATTGATGGGGCAATAGCAACGATTCCTGATTTGCCAAAAGATATAGGAACTGCAACAAAAGCCTATATAGGCAACCTTGATCTATAGTTTATTGCCCGATTTTTGGAGACAGTTATGGGGATTTTAGGCGTAATAGTAGAATATAACCCTTTACATAATGGGCATTTGCACCATCTTTCCCTTGCAAAAGAAATAACAAAAGCACAGTTTACCATTGCTGTAATGAGCGGTAATTTTTTGCAACGGGGGCTGCCTGCCTGTTTAGGCAAATTTGCCCGCACTAAACTTGCCCTTGAGCATGGTGTAGACATTGTTATTGAGCTACCCGCGTTGTATGCCACATCTGCCGCTAACTATTTTGCTACGGGGGCTGTGGGGCTGTTAAACGCTCTAAATGTTGATTGGTTAGTGTTTGGATCAGAAACGGGGGAGTTGGATGCCTTGCAAAATTTAGCCGACACAAAAGAAGACGATGATTTTGCGAAAGATTTTAAAAGTAATTTGAAACAGGGGTTTTCTTATTCTTCTGCCCAAATCCGCACGTCTAAATATTCAGAGCTTGCACTGCCGAATAATATTTTAGGGATAGAATATTTGCGTGCCTTGAAACAGAGCAATTCAAAAATTGAACCATTTGTTGTGCAAAGGGAGCAGAGTTACACATCTGCCACAGAAATCAACAAAAAACTGCAAAACAGCAAAAGTGTAGGGAGTGTAGAGAGTGTAGATAGCATAAAAAAAGATGTTCCAAAAGCCACATTTGACATAATAAACGACATAATAAAAGAAAGTCATGTGCCGACGCTAAATAGTTATAGCCAGATCTTTCATTATAGGTTGTTGCAGGAAAAGGGCAAATTGCATGAATTTTTGGATGTTACCGAAGGTATCGAGAACCGTATATTAAAAATGGCTAGAGAACATTTTTATTTGCAGGATATTTTGGATGCCACAAAAACGAAACGCTACACAAAAGCAAAGCTACAGCGTATCGCAACCCATATTTTGTTGGATATTAAAAAGAAAGATATGGAAACATGGCCTACTGCACCATATGTGCGGGTGCTTGGTCTAAAAAAGTCTGCGGCGCATCTGTTAGGAAGGGCAACCCTGCCTATAGTGACTAATGTATACAAAAGCTACCATCCCCTGCTCGAAAAAGATATTAAGGCAGAGGAAATCTATTATTTAGGAACGCAAAAGCGAGAAATTAAGCATCTTTTTATAGTAACTTGACTTTTTCTCGTTTTTTTAAAAAAGGGTTTTATTTTAAAGGAAAGCAAATTAACTTTTCGCTGCCCCTTTTAAATCAGAAAAGTTAATTTGCTACGGCAGTGCTAAAACATCAAGTCAAATCTTGCCCGTTTGTTTCTATTACTTTTTTGTACCAATAAAAACTCTTCTTTTTGTTGCGGTTGAGAGTACCGTTTCCTTGGTCGTCTTGGTCAACGTAAATAAACCCATAACGCTTGCTCATTTCAGATGTGCCTGCACTGATGAGATCTATACATCCCCAGGGTGTATAACCCATCAGGTCAACCCCATCTTTTACCGCCTCTGTCATGGCTTGTATATGAGATCTCAGATAGTTTATGCGGTAATCGTCGTTTATTTCACCGGTTTCCGTTGGGGTATCTATTGCCCCAAGCCCATTTTCTACAATAAACAGAGGCACTTGGTATCTGTCGTATAGCTTGTTTAAAGTAATACGCAAACCTAACGGGTCTATTTGCCAACCCCAGTCGCTTGCCTGCAAATGAGGATTTTTTATCCCCATAAAAACATTACCCCCTGTAGTCTGCTTGTCTGTATTTCTACTAGCAACAGATGTCATATAATAACTAAAGGACAGAAAATCTACTTTGTGAGCTGCCAATATTTCCTCGTCCCCTTGCTCCATTACGAGTTTTACGCCCTTTTCTTCCAAAAAACGCTTTCCGTAGCTTGGATACGACCCACGTACCTGCACATCGCTAAAAAAGTAGTTTAACCTATCTTTGTTAAGAGCTTCCATTGCATCTTCTGGATGGCAAGTATCTGCATATGTTTCAAAACGAAGCAACATACAACCTATCTTTGCAGTGGGTATAATTTCCCTTACCGCTTTCACTGCCAGGGCAGATGCCACAAACTGGTGGTGAAGCGCTTGGTAAACGGACTGTTCTTTATTTTCACACCGACCCAAAATAACGCCCGCACCTATATAAGGAGCCATTTGTGATATGTTTATTTCGTTAAAAGTAAGCCAATATTTAACTTTGTGTTTATAGCGTTCAAATACTGTGGTGGCATATCGTAAAAAAAACTGTACCAAATCTCTGCTTTCCCAACCATTATATTTTTGCACCAGATGAAGCGGCATCTCAAAATGGCTAAGAGTCACCAAAGGTTCAATATTGTGCTTTTTTAGCTCATCGAACAGCCTGTCATAAAACGCAAGCCCTTCTTCGTTAGGTTCTTGCTCATCGCCTTTGGGAAAAATCCGTGTCCAGGCGATGGACATACGATACACTTTAAAACCCATTTCTGCAAAAAGGGCTATATCCTCTGCATATCGGTTGTAGTGGTCTACTCCGCGGCGCTTGGGAAAATTGCCCTCATCTCCCATTGCCAGGAGCTTTTGCAAATCTTCCTCTGTGTTTATATTCATTTCTGCATGAGATTTACGTTGTTCTTTTGGAACCCATTTTACCATATCCATAACAGAAAGGCCTTTCCCACCAACATTATACGCCCCTTCTAACTGGTTTGCCGCTGTTGCACCGCCCCACAAAAAGTTTGATTTTAGCATTAATTTAGACACCTCCTAAGTTTTGTGGATGCTACCCAAGGTCGTGCTTTTTGCCGGGATTTGGAGTAGCACCCTCAGTTTTCGTTAGTTTTCATAATCAACACGCCCTATGTTGCGGCTTGCCCCGGATCCTGTTCTTCAGCGTATGCTTCTGCATCTGCTTTTTTGAAATACGCATAATAACCAAAAAATGAAATAAAGATAAAACAACCTGCCAAGCGGCAACCCGCCAACCGCCCATTAAAAACCCATGAACCACTGCCGGAGTACCGAGAGGTGGACCAAATCCGTTAAGGGTAGGCAAAATCCCTATTATTGTTAACAGCCATGTCATAAACGCAGTAAATGTCGGTATGCCGAGGAACGGCACCAAAAACTTTGTGTTTAGAACCATAGGTGTACCAAATATAATAGGCTCATTAATACCAAAAATGCCGGGTACAATGGCGAGCCTACCCAAAGTTCTGTACCGTGCTGCTTTTGCCCGCAGCATTGCTATTACAAGACCCAGGGTTGTACCGGAACCTCCCATAAGAACCAACGTTATTGAACCCCATATTATTACGTTTGGCGGGGTTAAACCTTCTTGAAAATATGCCAAGTTTTCCAGCCCCAAAGGTGTCAGTATAGGCATCATAACTCCAACTCCAAGCACTATCACACCATGTATACCGAACCACCACAGCAGATGTATAAGGAACACAACTAAAATATAGGCAATGGGTGATGCGCCGATATTAGTTAGAGGTGTTTGGATAAATCCGAATATGAAACCGTGGATTGATACAAACTGGGTTGCAGCAAAGATTGCGTTTATAATGAGAGCCGCTATCACAAACAAGAATCCGGGAACAAGAGCAGCAAAAGAACGCTCTATCTGTGGCGGAACCCCGGCGGGCATTCTAATGTACAGACCTTTGTCTAAAATAACACAGAACATTCTGCCGACAAAAACTGCAACAAGCATAGCCGCAAAAAACCCGGTAGCACCGAGCCATTGCTGCATAATAGCTACACCACCACCTTCTGCCACCCCAAGGGGGGTAACGATAAGGAAACTGAGCATACTGAGAACCCCGGCAGAGAATCCGTCTTTGCCCAGCTCGTTTGTAAGCCTAAACGCTATAGCAAAAGAGGCATACAGTGCAAGCATGTTGTTAGTGAAAATAACAGGCAACTCCACAAACGGCTTTAGTCCCGTGCTTACCAAAAACTCTTGATATGCGTCTAGTGGAAGCCCGTTAATAAGAGAAAAAATTGCACCGATAATAAGAACCGGCATTAGGGACATTAGCCCGCCGGATATAGATTTTATGTACAAGTTATTTTGTATAAAGCTACTGGCTTTGAGCATTATTTCTTGTAATTTACTTGGCTGCATCACAATCCCCCTTCAAAATTTTCTATTAGTTCCAAGGCTTGATTTAGCACCTTTTCACCGTTCATCATACCATAGTCCATCATTGGTATAACAGCTATCGGAACTTTTGCACCGTATTTTTCCTTTAGCCCTTTCTCTGCATGGCTCATTTGCGGACCCAAAAGAACTACGCTAATGCTGTCGATTTCCTTGTCTATTGCAGTTTGGGCTGTTGCGTCTATTACTACACTTAACCCTCGTTTTTGCGCTTCTTCTTTCATTTTTTCTACCAACATGCTAGTAGAAAAACCGCCTGCACAGGCGAGTAAAATTTTCTTTATTTCTTTCATTTCTGTCATACTAGTTCCACCCCCAGTTTTTGTTGTAGTTTGTATCGCATACTAATTTCTTCTATCATTTCTTCTGCCAGGTCCTTTACGGTAAGGGCGTTCATAATGTGATCCTGAGCGTGAACCATAAGCAAACTCACATCTGTGCGTTTTCCTCGTGCCTCTGCCTGTATAAACTCCGTCTGTGCCTCGTGAGCTTTTTGGGCGGCTGCCCTTGCCTGCTCTATGAGTGCATTTGCTTTTGTAAAATCGCCATCCCTAGCACTCCTTATAGCTTTTATGGAACTTGAACGAGCATCGCCCCCATGGATAATAATTTGCATTACAGCTTCTGTCATATAACTCCTCCTTAGAGTCTATCTAATATTTCTTTAAAGTCTTCAAAAGTTTTCGCTCCAAGCAATCTCTGCCGGAAGGACTCATTTTCAATAATATGCAAAAGTAGCCGACTCACCTCTTTGTGTAAAAACAGATATCCGGGCATTAGATTTATCAAAAAAATAATTTGCACCCCCTTGCCCATATAGTACACCTCTCTATCCAAAATTGTAACACCTATGCAGTTTTTTAGAGCCGTCAGCTTGGTAGAATGAGGGCCTGCAACGCCATTTTGGTATATAGTTGTAAACTTGTGCTCCCTTTCCAAAACCCCCGCCGGGAAATCTTGGGTAGCGAATCCGCGTTCTACCATAATTCGGCATTGGTCTTGCACGAGATGCAAATACGCCCCCCCGTTTTGGGTTTGGAAGATTCGAAAAAATTCCGGATAAAAGTATTCTTCCAGCTTGCCTATACTGCTAAGACGATTATAACTGGCGTTCTGAATCTTTTGCATTTCAGTTTCGTTCAAAAACTCTGTTATATGAATAATGGGAACACCCATATATTCATCTCCCAATGGTATAGTGGACAAAAACAAATCGGGCATTTCACCTACAAAATCCTCAAGGTTACGTTGGGCAGTAGTTATAATTGTGGTTTTTGGGAAAATACTCTCCAGCTTTAACTGCAAAAAATGGGCGCTACCACCTCCTGTAGTACAAATAACAACGATACGCTTAATATTGTATAATGTGTTTTGCTTGAGCCTTTCAAAATATGTAGCAAAATGCAATGTTAAATAACCCACTTCATCTCGGGAGGCTTTAAATCCATAGATCTCACCAATTAGCTCGCTAAACCTCATAGCTACCATAAACACATTTGCATATTTTGTGTATATTTCCTCTATTAGCGGGTTGTGAAGCTCAAAGTTGGAATGTAACCTGTTTAATGCAGGAAACATATGCAACAGCAGGGCTTCCTTTAGCTTTTCGTCTTGCAGGAAGTTGGTAGAAAACTCATTTGATAACTTGTTCAAAACAGTGTCGATGTTGTTATATAATACTTGATTTTCTTTCGCAGAAAGCTCTGTAATATTTATCTTAGAGGATATGTGAACAGCCAAGAAATCTTCTTCTTGCGGAGGAATAGCAACCCCATACTCCTCTGCTATTTGGGTAATCAGAAACTTTGCCGCCGCTCTGTACTGCTTTGCCACTTGTTTATGGTCATAGGTACTGCGTATAAAATTTTTCTTTGAAGCCCTATATGCCAAAATTTTCAAATGTGCTACAATATTGTCAAAAGCGATGTCGTTTACAGTTAGTGCATTTTGGGTGAGGGCTTTGTTTAACAGCACTTGTATTTTGCCTGTATTTAGCTCATCCATAATTTTTTTGTATTCTTGGGTGGGTTCCAAATACAACTCACTGCCCAAAACATACTTAGAAAAAGCTCTCCGCAGATCCTCTTCCTTCCCCACAACCTGAATTCCGTGGTATGATTTACGCTGCAAAGATAGGTTGTATTTTGCAAGCAAATTCTCTACCGCCTTTAACTCTTTTACGATTGTGGAGCGGCTTAACATAAGTTTTTCCTCTAATGTAGATATTGTCATAAACCCCTCTTGCTGTAGCATATAAAACAAAATCACATTTAACCGCTGAATAGGTTCATGAAACACCGGCAAAGATTCCAGCTCCGTTTTATACTTTTCAAACGCTCCTTTGTCTAAAATTTGCAACAAATAACCAGCTCCTTTTATATGCACAATTTTAAAAGGAGTTTTGCTGGTCCGAACATCCCTTATGACAGTTCTTAGTGTTCCTTGGGATAATCCCATGATACAAGCAAGTTCGCTCATATTTATGGGAGTTTGGCGGGTTTCTAAAATATACAGTAGCTTTAAAACTCGTGTCATATTAACACCTACAACAAACGTTATAACAAACACCTTTTCAATCTGTGTTTGCTATAATATATCAAAATATTACAGATAATAAAAGATTAAATTTTGACAGTTCAAATGTTAAAAGTTGTAGGATATAGGTGATTAATTAAATATAACGAATGTCTTTTGAATAAGTTTGACTCCAAAATAAGTATAGCCACTCAACTTAAAAATAGGGAATTTTTAAGTTGAGTGGCTATATTCAAAAACATAATTAACCTGCATTAGGGTTAATCCCTGCGGTTATATCTAAGGAGGACTTAACATTCCATGCGTAGTTGTTATAAATGGGATTATTGTACCGCATATTTCACCGTTTGTCATTTTTTGAATTTGTCAACTTTGGATTGGCGTTATTATTTATTCTTTCGGTTTGGTCATAAGCAAAGGAAGTTGCAAGGAATGCAGCATTTCATTTATGTAGTATAAAAATTCTCCAGCTTTGTTAGCGAAAAATTCCAGTTAATCAGGATTTAGAGAAAATAATTTCCCTGCATTTCTAATGAGGTTGTATTTTAGTTTGTTTCTTGAGCGAGTTCCACACTCCCGGATGTCTGACGTTTACATGTTCGATTTTTTTAATATTTTTATTGAAAACCCCATTGTTTTGTGGTACACTTGTGGTGGAGAGTGATATGACTATGAAGAAAATATTTTTTCAGTATGAAGATGATATAATCAACCCCTGTTGGGATAACGTATTTAAGGCCACGTTCACCAAGGACACGCCGGAGTCACGCGGTGCATTAGAGTACCTGCTCTCGGCTATCATAATGCGTAAGCTGGTCGTACTGTCTATAACAGCAAACGAACCGCCCGTTGATGATGTTAATGAACGACAGATACGCTATGACATACAATGCAAATTCGATGACGACGAGTTATGCAATATTGAGATGACGCTAAACCCCGATTCTTCCGAGCCTGTACGGTTAGAGTATTATTCCGGTAAGCTGTTCACAAGCCAGAGTATACGGGG
>WRKF01000139.1 GCA_009778165.1 Defluviitaleaceae bacterium | reverse complement strand
AATAAGTTAAAAAAATCGGTTCGATATTGTAAAATAATTCAGCCTTGAATCGAGGCTAATCGAAGCCTAAAACGGCTTAGTTGCAGGGTTTTTGGTGTGAATTTAAACGTTTCTAATGCGAACTATGAAACTCTCTATGGCTGAAGCGATGTGTGAATATAGAGAAAAAGATGGTAAAAGTTTTTTGTGCCTAGAAATATAAAAATATTATACAACATATGGTACGGACAAAGCAAGGAAAAAAGTGTGGCAAAAAAGTTGGTCTAATTGGGTCAAGGAGCTAGCCCCTTGCGGGGCGTGGGGCAAAAAGCCCCACGGTTTTTGAATTAGTTTGCAGCGCTACGCCCTGCGATTTGGCCAAACACGAAAATATCAACCAGGGCATTGCCACCCAAACGGTTGCCGGCATGGATACCGCCGGTAACTTCACCGGCAGCCCATAAACCGGGTATGGGGTGGCCGTTTTCGTGTATCACCCTTGCTTGAGCATCAATAACTACACCACCCATAGTGTGGTGAATGGATGATATACGAGGACTAACAACAAAGTAACCATAGTTGCCTGTTTCGATAGCATCTATGTCAATATATCCGGATATAACTGTTTTGTTGAAGTCGGGGTCGTATTGGTCGATAACTATTTGGTTGTGGCGTTCTATGGTGGCACGCAAGCCTTCTTCTGTAAAAGAAGCAGTTGCACCTTTAGCCGGAACATTTTGCGACATCTCCGCCAGTTCTGCTAAGGTTTGTGCTATCCATATATAACCCCTGTCAAAGTTGTTGTAAGCGGCAGAACCGGGAGCGACAGTCATGCCACGGTTTATACCACCGGTAATCTCATCGTCAGGCACATTGTTTCCGGTTGCAAGCAAAATCCAAAAAAGCCCGTTGGGTTCGCCTTGCTCAAAAGCCGCTCTTGAAAGCACATCACGCTCTGCGTATTCGTTAACAAAACGCTCGCCGTATCTGTTGAGCCATATTTGAGAAGATGTAGGTCCCCAGTGTCCGTCGGTCATAGTGCCTCGTACGGGAGAAGCGAAGGGCAGCAGTTGAGCTACGCCCATGTCTTGGGAAAGTTGTGCGCCTATGGCTTCTGCCATCCAAATGCCGTCGCCGTGGAGCGTCCCAGGTTTGGTTGCAAGAGTGTGCGGAGTCATATGCTCACCCCAAAAGTTATCCCAATAAGTAACTTGAGCAGCATTGTCGCCAAAACCGCCCGTTGCAATAATAACGCCGTTGTTTGTGTTAATAAGGATTTCTGTTCCGTCTATCATACAAACTGCCCTGGCACCTATTACCCTACCCATAACATTTTGGATGATTTCCGTGCCGCGGGTATCAAGCATTGTAGTAACTCCAAGCTCTTCTCCTTTGGCAAGCAAGCTGTTGATAATTCCAACACCGCCAAAACCGCCGTGTGAGCGTTGCCATAACATGCCGGGTATTGTGCCTAACCCTCCCACAGAGTAGTCCATGGGGTGGCCAACAAATTCGTCGAACCAACGGATAACATCTAAAGAACTAGTAACCATAATGGTTGCCAGCTCAAGGTTAGGAGCAATCCAACTTCCGTCTAGCATTTGACGAAGACCCCCGGTATACATATGCCAAAGGTGTAAGTTGTGTGAGTCAAACAGAGGCATACCGCCATCGGCTACGGGCGTGTCTAACGGGCGGCCGGCAAATTCTGTGAAATGTGCGTTTAAATCAGCCTGTAGCCCTTCCAGTACACTTACCCATTCGGGGAAAATGTCGAACATGAGCTCGGGGGAGTTGAGGGGTAGATTTTGGATGGAACGCAGTTCATCGTACGCAGATGGGGACAAAGGTAAGTTCAAGAAACGAGCCGGATTAACAGCTCCCATACCTCCACCTTGCACAAGGGTTGCACCACCAAACACAGAAGCCTTTTCGATAAGCACCACATCGGCTCCTTCTCCGGCTGCAACCAAAGCAGCAGAAAGCCCCGCTCCACCACCACCTATAACAAGAACGTCTGTGTTGATTGTAACATTGGATCTGGGCGAGATATTAACGGGTGCCGCAAAAAGTGTCGGCACGTCAAACCCTGCCTCTGTAACGGCTTGGGCAACAGAAGCCAAAATCGCCATGCTGGTCACGGTAACGCCCGTGATAATGTCCACACCGAGGCTCTGGTGTTCGATTATTTGCTCTACCATACGGTCTCTGCCTGTAGGGGTAAGGCGCGGGTCTTCTGTCCAGTCAGGAAAGTAGATGTCCGTAATGCGTCCGCCAAGGACAGTAACCTCCGCCACCACGGGTCCCCAAAAGCCCTCTACCTCACCGATAAATATGCCGTTGGTTATACCTTCTTGCTCTGCCGATAGTTCCACAACATGCATAGCCGCAAACGCAAAAGAAAATAAAAACGTTGCTACAGCCAGTGGAATCAGTAACTTTTTAACCTTTTGAAACTTTTCCATAAAATAATCCTCCTTAAAAAAATTGTTTGTGGGCAATCCGCGAAAAGAAATTTTCCGCTTTGCTTTATATGGTTAAATTTTACTTCATTGTCCCATTATTGTCAATATCCTGTTCTTTAGCAGATATTTTGTGCCTTCTCCTCCGGAATTTATTATGGTTTCGTTTCTTGCTTTTGTTATGCACATTACATATGAATCAAAAGTTAGGACTGGCAGGCGTTTCGTTATATATCGTTGTTTTTAATAAAAATTTTGTGGTTGTTCACAAAAATTTATACATATTCGCTAATTTTAATCGAAATAAACTTATAATCCCTCAAAAATTATAGTTATTTGTGTTGAAAACGGGTTTTTATTTTTGATGCAAATAACCATGCTAGCTCCGTATTTCATTGTCCTTATACTTTTTATTGATATTAAAAAAGGCTGTACTAAGCGGAATTGCCATACCGTTATAATGTGAGCTGTGAATGACTCAATGTGTCTGGTAAAATTCGGCGTTTAATTTAAAAATCAATATACTTGAAAAAAAAACACTAATGTTGTACAATATATGGTGTAAGATTACCAGATAGGGCAGATCTGATTTAAAATCGTCCTGAAACAAGCTGAAATACCGATGTTTTATTTATTTTATTAGTATTTAGCTCAATCCAAGGGTGGGTTTGAATGGAATTGCTATAAGGTATATTGAAATAATGAGAAAAATGCGATCAAGGAGTGGGAATAGCCTGATTTTGCTAGGTTTGTTACATAAATACAGCAGGCATTTTTTGATTGGCCGATGTGCCTAAGCAAGGCCCTAAGTAAGATAAGGAAAGAGTGTTAGTTACGGAGGTGTAACCATGCCACATTTAATTGGTGATTTATGTATTGCTTGCGGTGTTTGCGAGCCGGACTGTCCGGTTTCCTGTATTTCTGCAGGTGATATCTATGTTATTGACCCCAGTCTTTGCATAGATTGCGGCACATGTGCTTCTCTTTGCCCTGTAGACGCTATTACTCAAGAATAACAATGTTTAATGGCAGCAAACAAGATTCGCAATACTGCCCCCAGCTCACAAACCTGGGGGCGTTGTTTTTGGGGAGTGCCATATGGGCATTTTTGATTTAAGCGTAGAAAAATTGCAAGGTTATGGTCTTGTTTTGCTGTTAAGCAATATTTACAAAGATAAAGACGGCTTCTTTTTATATGTTTTTTTTGTTTACGAACGTAATAAATTCGCGAAAATAGGCCGTGTTACCATGCGGCTCGGAAACAGCCCGGACATACAATATTTAGGCAATATCGGTTATTTTATAGCAAAAAAACATAGAGGTAAAAACTATGCCACAAATGCTTGTAACATTTTATTTAACTACTTAAAAATACATGGGATAAACAAAGTTAACATAACCGTAGATTTGGACAACAAGGCATCGCAGAGGGTTTGCGAAAAATTGGGCGGGGTACAATCAGGTCTTGTAAAGCATGGCAATAATGTGAAGATTGTATATACCATGAGCTTTGCCCGGGGTGTTTGTTGAAAAATCAAGAAAAATGTAACGCAAGAAGTGGAAGGGAGTTGATACGGCAATGAAAGTGAAAGTTATTGAGCAACATGACGGCGAGGGGATGTTCCCTACATTTTCCAAGGGGACAAAAGTTACGGTTACAGGTGAGGAAACCAAGGGCTTTAAGCACTGGTTCCCATGCGAAATTGAAGGGTATCAAACGTATATCCCCGAAAGTTTTATATCGGAAGGTGTATTGGTAAGGGATTATAACCCCACTGAATTGATACAAAATGTGGGTGATATTTTGGATGTGCAAGAAATCGCAAACGCTTGGATTGTGGCAACAAACAAAAGAGGAGAAATCGGATGGATTCCGGCAGAATCGGTAATATCTATTGTTTAGATGTGTAGATATGTAGCAAATTTTCGTAAAAAAACAGGCTTTACAAAAGTTTAATCAAACTTCTGTAAAGCCTGTTTTTGGTTGCCTTTACCCATCTGCCCGAGATCGGACTTGAACCGATACGAGTGTAACCTCGCAGGATTTTAAGTCCTGTGCGTCTGCCTATTCCGCCACTCGGGCATGTCATCACAATAAATGCTTCAATTAATGCTTAATGCTTCAATTTAGAAAGTTAATTCAGAAAGTCAGAAAGTAGCTCAAAGATTAGTGAATCGGGTGGTGTAGTCTATCACCCAATTATGCACTCCCATTCAACCCCTTCACCTAAAAATTGCTATTGGGCAAGCTCATAATCTGTTCTTCGGAAAGTTTTAAACACTTTCTAATGCGAACTAACGATTACAAACTTGCCCATGGCGACTTTCATGACAACGCCTTGCATGGTCACTGTAGGACTTGAACCTACGACATCCTGCTTGTAAGGCAGGCGCTCTCCCAGCTGAGCTAAGCGACCGCATATAAAGCATATGGTAAACACAACACTGTTATAGTATTATAGTTACAACACTATAAAATTAACACGACCCATAAGGGACTCGAACCCTCGGCCTCTGCCGTGACAGGGCAGCGCTCTAACCAACTGAGCTAATGGGCCACAACAAATAAGATTATATAGCATTTTTAGAAATATGTCAAGGGGTTTTTTGGGTATTTTGCAAATATTTTGCGGTTTTTATAATTTTTGTAATTTTATACAAAAAATGATTGTTTTGTGGGTTTGTTTTTGTGCTTATTTTCGTTGTATAACAGATTCATTTTCATTATCCGGAAATGAATCTGTTATAATTGTTGTGTTTTTTCTCTGTCAGCGGTAAAAATATCGTGCATAAATTCAAAATGTTTTTCTTTCAGAGTGCCTTCAGCCAATGGAAGTAATTCTGCAAAAGGATAAATTTGATGGAAGGGAGATTGTTTGTCATATATGGTGGAAGGTGCGTCGTCTGCTTGTGCTTGGCCATATATTATGCACAATCCCAGTATCGTGTCCGTTGCCTTTGTGGTGCTAAGGCTAAACAGATATTTATACGTTAGTGCAGAAATATAGTGATTTTTTATTGTACGCAAAGAGCTGAACTTTGCATCGCAAATTATATATTGTGCGTTCCTTTTGTTTTCCTCTATTTTAACCAGAAAGTCCGGTACATAATAGTTGCCCTTGTAATCTATATCCTCACTGTTGCTAAAACTTATGCTATTGTTTCGGTATAGACCAACGCCGTTAATTTTGCTGTAATCTCTATCGTATATAACCGGTTGATAATACAGGGTTATGGTTTTGTTTTTGCCTTCAAAAACAAAGGTGTTGTATATATCAATATTTTTGTATCGCCAGTTTTCAAAGATAGGATACTCGCATTTTAACGTATCTTTTAGGGTATATTTATGGCGAAAAAAATTTATTAGTTTGGCAAGGGCATACGTCTCATATAAAGACGAAAGTTTGATAAAGTTAAGCATAAAGCTCTCCTTGCCCAAATTGTAAAAGCCCATATCAAACCAATGGCAGATTTGCACAAAAATGCGGTTGTACTGCGGAACCCCCAAAAAGATAGCTGTTGCCCTGGGCGGAGCATTAATGAGTCCCAATCTCTCTAAGGGGATTTGGTTAAACAAGTTACGGTACATCCCCCACATTTGGCTAAACTTATGTATGAGAGAATCTATACGCATTAGACTAACTTCCAAATGCTCTTTGGCCATTCCAAAAACATAGTATGGAGAAAAAATATATTCACCATCAAAATCTTCGTTCTTTGGCAGACTCTCTACGAGGGTGGACACATTTTGTTTGATTTCTTGCACTTGCATTAAAATTGTGCGTATAAACCGCAATATGTTTTCGTTTTCATAAATATCTGTTGAATATACTTGATAGGCAGAGAGTGTACGCTCCGGATGGTAATAGCGACCCATATATGAAATGCCGCTGGCCATAGCCGGTCGCAAATGCTCGGGGTGCTGCACAGTGTATTGCAATGTACGCGGGGTAATATATCGAAGTTTTTCTATTCGCTCTACCGTGCTTTTTTCTTCTATCTTGAAACGGCTGTTAGCTTTAAAATAGCTAAAGCTGTTTTCGTAGTTTATGGCTATTTCTTCCGCTAACTCTATCCTTCCATCCAAACCTTTATCGTCACTCTTTTCTTGGGTGGTGGTTTTTCTGTGTCGGCTGTCCCCAACTAGCAAAAATTTGTCTTGGTTTTGGTAAACATAGTTTGTCATTGCCCGTACATTATCGTTTAATGTACCCGGCTTTACAAGAACGCTAATATAATTGCTCCGTAACCTTAATTCGGGGCCATTGTTGTATTCTACAACTATGGTAATATCCAAAAAACCGTAGGTTTCAAAAAAAATACGGTGTTCGTTGTTAGGAAAAGATATTTCCCCCTTAAAGAAATTACATTCCTTTAACTCGTCATTTACATAAAAGCGTACATTTTGTATGCTGTCCAAATCTTTGCATTGCAAACGAGCATCATAAGCGAGATCTGCATATAGGTTTTCAGAAAAATGCAAACCCTCTGATGGTGGGAGGCGCTCCCCGGTGCTGGGATATAAATTTACCAAGATAGGGGATTTTGTGTGGGGTAAAAGTGTTAATAGATAAGTGTTCATAGTTATTCCCCAAAAAAGTGGTAGTAGTTCATGTTGGCCTTGCCGTTGTCGGTTATTCTTTTAAGTATATTTGCACTAAAGAACAGATCACTATCGTTACAAACTTTGTGAAAATCTTGCAACCAAGCAAGGAAATTTTCGCCGCTGCCATTTATTTTCGGCAAAACTTTTTGTGCTATCGCATAGTCTAGGGCGACTATTTTGGGTGAGGTTTTGTATTGGGCATCTTCTGTAAATAACTCGGCGGCTGTAGAGCAGTATCGGCTAATAGCAAAGTAAGTACGAGGGCTAAGGTGTATGTGGCCTTTTAACTGCCCCACAATTTTATCGTATATTCGTTGTACGGTTCCGGTCATTTGTATATTTTTCACATGTGGCACAAAGGCTCTTTTCATTGATTGCCAAGAAACGTTTTTAATTTTGTTTTGGGGTAGTGGTTCTCCCATTATCGGGGTTTTAAAGTGAGGTAGGGTAACGACCCACGCTCTGTCTATAAGCCGCGGCGAAAGGGTTTCTGTTGTGTGGTCGTTGTTTATTGTGGCTACGAAATGTAGGGTTTCCGGTATAGTGAAAATATTGTCTTCACCAAGATTAATGTGGCTGTTAAGGGTAAGGTCGTCACAAACATTCATAAAGTCTGCCCAATAATATTCCATCGGGCTCAAATTGGCTTCGTCCAACAAAACAAGGAAAGGGTGGTCATTGTGGCCTTCTTTGTTTTCCATATGCAAAATTTTAAGTGCATCATAAACTTTTCTGTTGCTTTTATCGAAAGTTTTTGTCAGAGGATTATAATACCCAACAAAATCTCGCTTGCTAGTCCAACCGCGTTCTACTGATACAGATATAAAACGTTCCAGTGCCATATCATTTTGCATATACGTTTTCGCGGAATAATTACGTGATAGTTCACCTATCTTATTTAGTCCCAAAACTTCTGCGAAAATGTTGCAGATACTTGTTTTGCCGCAACCGGGGGCACCGCTAAAGACAGTCAAAAAACCTTGAGAAATGCAAATGGCAATATTTATTATTTCGTTCCTGCTATATTGAGGTCGAACAATTTTTATTGTATCGTAGAGGTAGTCTATTAGCTCATTTGGTTCAAGCTCCTTTGTTTTTATTTCCATAACTGCGTTCACAGAACGTTGATAAATTTTTTCGCTCTCTTCTTGATTCCACTTTGCAGCGGTGTTCATAAGATGGTTAGCTAAAAGTCCGTTGTAGCTCACCTCGCTAAGACGTTTTTGTGCGTTTTTGAAAAGCTCGAAAAACTTTTCCTCGTTTTGGCGTATAGCATCTGTTAGCTGGCTTTGCTTACGCAAAAGATGCTCCTCTTCATCTTTCAAATAAGCGAGCTTGTTGTGTAGGCTTTCTACATCTGCCCCTATCTCTAGGGTTTCTGATATTTCTCGTAACCGGGATTTTTGTGCGTTATATCTTTCGTCCAGGGCGAGTTGTTCCTTTGCTTTCGCTTCTGCTATGGCTTCAAAATTGCTAATTATAAAGGCCTCTTGTTTTGTGGATTCAAAATCCGCCTCCAACATTTCCTTTTCTTGCATAATTTTTGCCATATGCTCTTTTATAAAACGCACTTCTTTTAGGCTTTCCAACAGATTAGGTTCTTTCTCTGTTATAATCCTAACCAGCTCATCTATCTTGGGGATATGTTTGTATTTAATGATTAAATCGCTTATAAAATCTGTAATCCTGGAAAAAGTGTAGTCTACGTCACTTTCAGCCTTTAGCAAACTGTACAGTTTTTCCAACCGTTCGGTACGTATTTCTTCACTTATATTACTACCGGAAAAAATGGATTTTTCGTAGCTAGTGAGCACTGCATCTATATCATTTAAATCTATGTGTCCATTTTTTATGTGATCCGCACTAAGATTATCTCGCAAACTTTTCAGCAAATTTTCGTCTGTTATTATATCCAACTTTTGCATTTTGGCATTTTCGTTCAATTTAACGATTGGCCATGTTTTATCGTTATAAGACCAGCCATCAAAGGGAGAAAGCTCCATTTTTTCTGCATCTTCTTTTACGTAGCCGCTAATAATATATTTGTTTTCCTTTAACTGTGGTCGCACATAATATGCTTGATCTAAATCTCTGTAGTCTACCGGGTATGGGCCCGCAAAAATATTGTCATCTATCTCCAATAGCACTTTCATATTACTGGATAGTACATCACCCTCTATCAAAATAATATTATCACTGTAAAAGTCACTCCTTATTGCCCTGCGTTCTACTAGATTGTATATACCCTCTGCACCAATATCCCTTATTTTGTTTTGGCGTATTAGTTCAAGTGCGTTTATTTTGTAACCCGTTGGATTACGCTCACCACGGTTGTTATAGTTGTCTTGTAAATCATATGTCTCAAACTCAAAGATAACAAGTTTTTTGTGAGAAAACCTGCGTTCCATCGCTTCACATTGTTCATAATTTTTGTAATCGTATGCAAAATTAATATCTCGTTGGCGAGATTCCGGTAATAAATTTTCTTTTTCAAGTGATGTCAGCTCAACTAAATTGCCCTCTAATATCCGGTAAATCGGTTTGTAGTTAAAAAAAGAGCCACCTCCGAAATACGGGTCTTTTTTCTCTATGTAGCCAAGATATGTAGCCATAACTTTTGCTCCCTTCATGATTCATGAGGAGCGTGTTTGGATATTGCTCCAAACACACTCTTATATGGCAAACTAACTTTTCGTTGTCCTTTTCAAGTCATAAAAGTTAATTTGTTTTTCTTGATTTGATCTGATTTGATCTGATTTAGCACTTTTATTGCCTTTAATTAGCGAAAGTGCTAAATTTTGAATTTTCAGCTTTTTAGCCTTTATATTTTTTTACATATGCAAGCCCTATACCACCGGGACCCGTATGTGTGCCAATAGTTGTGCCGGCTCGCAATGGTGGGAACTCAAGGGTAATGCCGAGCCTTTGTTTTATTTCTTTTTCCCACTGCTCCGCTTCTTCCTTGCTTTCTATGTGTACCATCATAAAGCTCAAATCTTCTGTTTTACCTGCAACTTCTGCTTCTACACGGTCTATAATATCACCCTTAGCTTTGCTTTTGCCTCTTACCTTTGCAACGGGGGTTACTTCTCCGTTTGCGATATTCATGACAGGCTTTAGATTAAGTAATCCTCCCAGCAAAGCGGAGGCTTTACCAATACGCCCACCGCGCTGTAGGTACTCTAGTGTGTCCAGTGTAAAGTATAATTTACCTTGCTCGTGCAATTTTTTGGTAAAGTCAGCAACTGCCTCCACCTCAAGCCCCATATCTCTCATTCTAACCATTTCATATAAAATTAGAGCCTGACCGCAAGTTACAGAAAGGCTATCTACAACAGCTATTTTTTGCTTTGGATACGTTTCTTGCAACTGTTTTGCCGCTACATTGGCAGAATTGTTAGATTGGCTAAGGCGAGAAGAGATGGTTAGAACAAGCAAATCGAATCCTTGCTCCAAATGAGGTGTGCATGCGGTTATGTAGTCTTGCGGGTTTGGTTGTGATGTTTTGGGAAAAGTGTTCTTCTCTGTGGTAAGACGATAGAAATATTCGTCTTTTGTTATTTCCACACCTTCTTTTAAATAATTTGTGCCGTCAAATGTTACATAAAAAGGCACGATTGTTATGTCATGTTTTGTAACCATTTGCTCTGTGAAATCACAAGAGCTGTCTGATATTATTTTAAACACAGTGTTTCCTCCTATCTATAGTCATTAATATCTTACAAAAATAACCCCCGAAGGGGTATATTTTTTTATAGACAACTATACTTCTGTTTCTGTTGTATCTTCTTTGTCTACCTCTTCTGTCGCGTCTGTTTTGTTTTCGTTGTAGCCCTCTTGGGTTTCTTCTGTTTTTTCTTCTGTTAGCTGGTCCGGTTCCTGTTGGGATGACTCCTTTGCCTCCATTTCGGCATCGGCTTCTTTTTTGGATAGGCTAATTTTTTTGTTTTCTTTGTCCAGATCAATGATCTTAACGTGTACATCTTGACCTATTCGCAGTATATCCTCTGTTCTGCTCACATGGTTTTTGGATATTTGGCTAATGTGGATAAGACCATCTACACCGCTTTCCAGCTCTACAAAAGCGCCAAATTTCACCATGCGTACAACGCGTCCTACCACAATGGAACCGATAGGATATTTTTCCTTTGCATCGTTCCAAGGATCTCCTAACATGTCTTTTATGGAAAGGCTTATTTTTAGTTTTTCAACGTCTATTTTTAGCACACGGGCTTTAACATGGTCTCCCACATTGAATAGGGAAGAGGGCTTTTTGTTGCGATTCCAACTGAGCTCAGTAATATGAATAAGACCATCTATGTTGCCGAGGTCAACAAAAACACCGAAACCAACCATGCGAGATATGGTGCCTTCCACTTCCATGCCAACTTCCAACTGTGCAATGGCTTCTTGCTTTTTGCGTTGTTCTTCTTGTTGAGCAAGCTCTTTGCGACCAGCTACCATGCGGCGGCGTTCTCGATTAAATTCAATTATATGAAAGTCTAAGTCCTGCCCTTTAAATTTGTGCAAGTCGTCTACAAAACGGCTACTAACTTGGCTACTGGGCACAAATACCTTCACACCGTTTATTCTTGCCATTAAGCCGCCTTTAACAACGTCTACAACTTTGCCTTTCAGAACTGTTTTTTCTTTAAATGCAGTCTCTATGGTCGCTACATTTTTTTGTTCCTCTATGCGTTTGTGGGACAATATTACATTGCCGTCGCCGTCGTTAACTTTCATAACGTATACTTCAATTTCGTCGCCTACGCTAAACATCTCTTTTGGATCGGCGTTTGGATCGTCTGATAGCTCGTCTCTTGCTACTATCCCATCCGACTTGTAGTTAAGGTTTACGGATATTTCGTTGTTTGTTATTTGCAACACCGTACCTTTTACAACATCTCCCGTGTGCAAGGTGATTAAAGAGCTATCAAGCATTTCTTCAAATGTTTGTTGAGTGTCGTTTTCTAATTTACTCATTTTGGTTACAGCCTCCTTTATTACAGCTGCAGGCGTAGAGGCCCCAGCGGTTATACCAATTTTATCACGTGTTTCAAAAATATTCAACTCTATTTCATCGATATTTTCTATAAAGTATGTATTTTCGCAGTTTTCCTTGCAAACCTCGTAAAGTTTATTAGAATTTGCGCTGGATTTGTCACCAATCACTATCATTTTGTCCACTTTTTTAGATAATTCGCCGGCTTCAATTTGTCTTTCGGTTGTTGCACTGCAAATAGTGTTGTAAATTTCTATGTTTTCAGCTTTATTTTTTAACACCTCCACAATTTTTTCGAAATTTTCTATATGAAAAGTGGTTTGTACAACTACCGAATAGTTTTTGTCCTGCTCTAGCTGCAATTCTTGTGCTTGTTTTAGTGTTTGCACCGTAATGCTTGTGTCTTTTGCAAACCCATTTATACCGATAATTTCCGGGTGTGCCGCATTGCCGATTATTATTATGTTTCGCCCTTTGGCATATTCATTTTGAACTATACGATGTATTTTTTTCACGAAAGGACAAGTGTAATCTTTGTAGCTTATGTTGTTTCCTTCCATGTAATCGTATACTTTTGGCGGTATGCCATGGGTACGTATAACAACGGTTCCCGCTATGCCGTTCAAACTTTCCATACTTTCTATGGCGTGTACGCCACGTTTTGCTAAATCTTGTGTTACATGCTTGTTGTGGATAATCGGGCCATAAGTTACTAAATTTGTTTCTCCTTGTTCTATTTGTTGATACAGTTTGTCTACTGCTGTTTTAACGCCTATGCAATAGCCTGCTGTTTTTGCTAATATTATTTCCATTCATTCCCTTTCATTCCCCTTTTTTACTCTTTTTATTGCTCGAGGTTGTTTTTCGTTATTTTTATTTTGCTTCTATAACTCTATAATTCTATATTCCATAGTTCTATAGATTTATTATTTACTTCCGCTTTATTTCTTCTTTTATTTTTTCAACAACTTGGTCTATTCCCATGTTGCTTGTGTCTATTAAAATTGCATCGGGGGCTTGCTTTAGTGGGGAAATAGTTCGGGTAATATCTCTATGGTCTCGTTCTATTATCTCTTTTTCTATATCCGCTTCGTCAAAAGTTTGTCCCTTAGCCACAAGCTCGGCTTTACGCCTTTGCACTCGCACATCCACACCGGCGGTTAAAAATATTTTGTGGCTTGCAAAAGGTAAAACAACTGTACCAATATCTCTGCCGTCCATTACTATGTTGGTGTTTTTCGCGATATGTTGCTGTTGTTTTACCAACATTTCACGAACAGGCAGATATGTGCTGATAATGCTTGTGGATTGAGAAATGTTTGGGCTGCGTATGCGATGTGAAACATTTTCATTTTTTAAAAAAATATGCTGTACACCATCTATATGCTTTATATCTATCTTTGCATCGGGAAGTGCAGATATAACTGCCTTTTCGTCTTTTATATCTATATTGTTGTCAAGACAATGGAGAGCAATGGCCCTGTACATAGCTCCCGTGTCGATGTATGTAAAGTCCATCTCTTGTGCTAGCCGCTTTGCTATGGTGCTTTTGCCGCTACCTCCCGGACCGTCTATGGCTATTTGTATGTTTTTCATTTTGTTACCCCCTCATTATTACATTACCCAATTTTTTTGTTTTTTATTTGTTTTTTGCATGTTAGACATTTTGGGTATGTAACAGTATAGCAAAAACAATCGTGTACGTAAATAGAAAAAACGCACAAAATATTTGCGGAAATTCAAATATTATTATACAAAAAGTATTTAAAACTTTCGACGATGCTTTTGGAATGAGGTGAATTTTAACATGTTGGCAAGGGTTTTACGGAAAGATTTAGTGTGGCACACTTTGGGAGCTGATATAAATATTTTGAATCTGATTCTGAACCTGAAGGGATTCTAAAAAATCTGAATTCTTTACAAATATGGATGTATGTGCTAAAATGCAAATGAACCGCAATAGAACTTTTTGTAGAATTTTTAGTGAAATTTCTCTTAAATATTGTTGGTTTTGTAACTACATTTTTAATTATGCTTGATTATATTTGTAAATATCTTATAAATATAATCCATTCAAATATATACAGCTAGTGCTAATTTCGGTAATCGAGATTATAATTGAGATTAGTACAGGCTTTTTAAGAAAGGAGCGGTAAAATGCGTAACAAAAACAAGAACGGTACAGCTCTTGGTGTTGTTTTGGTTTTGGCCTTTGTTTTCCTACTGTTGGGGACTGTTATGCTGTTGGCGGCAGGTGCCAATATGCGTCAGGTACAAATAACACATGCTGTTAACGTTCACTTTTTTGAAGGGGAATCATATTTGCACAGTACAATTCATGATTTGCGACCGCTAATGGTCGGTCCCCTCGAAGCTGCATTTATTAATTTAATAGAAAATCACTTGCTACATTCTCCGACTTGGACCATGCAAGACGGAGTGCTGACCACAAGCTCTACAGATGCGCCGTCGGAGCTGTTACAGGCAATTAATGGTGCTGGAGGAGCAGCTCTTGCCAGCGGATTGCAGCAGGCTATTTACGATATATTTAACAATGCCTATGCGACCTTGGGCAGTACAGATGATATAGACTATTTTGGCATTGTGGACGGTATAGATGGCATACATGTATCTGTATTTGGTGCTGACGAGGGCGATAATGTACGGCTTAGCAGCTCGCCACACTTTACCCTTTTTGCTATTTCCGCAGGTTTGCGGGTGGAGGTAGATGTGGAGATGAGCTTTAGTTCCACTTTTACTCTTATGCCGTTGCTTGGCGGAGTACCTACATTGCCTGTGCCGGAGGGTGAATTGGCAGGTTTTGTGCCTGTAGCCCCGGGACCAAACTATACCGGTGCAGCTGAATGCCAAAGGGATTGTTTTAGGGATCCCGAAGATCCTACAAGACCTTTTTATTACTGTGTTAGACTAGATCACCTTTTTGTTGGCGAAAATGGAATACTAAACAACTCTAACAGAGATTACATTTTGGCTGAAGATATTGTGCTATCAGGAACAAACAACTTGCAACCCCTTGGCGGCAACTTTGCAGGACGCTTTAATGGTAACGGTAATTCCATAAGAGGTATACATATAAGCGGCAACGGTGCTATAAGAGGTATGTTTGCTACATTAAACCACGGTGCTGTAATAGAAAACCTTATACTTGAAGATGTAACGGTAGAAGGTACCGGCAACGACAGAGGGGCCCTCGCTGGTCGCATATTTGGCGATGGTGCAGTAGTGGGTGCCGGTGTAAGAATACACAATGTACGTTTGCACAATATAGATGTTAACGGAAACCACCGAGTGGGCGGTATTGCGGGGGATTTCATGATAGGAGGTGCAGACAACTCCATTAGCTATGTGCAAGTAACAGAAGCACGTGTAAACGGCACATCTTGGGTTGGAGGCATTATTGGTCACTTACGTCCTACATATAGTGATAGCGTTAACGGATTTGTTACTCTTTCCAATATTCATGTGGAGACCACTATCGGCGACAACGGCGGTATACGAGGTGGTTATCACACAGGCGGCATTGCAGGGCGGGTACAATATGGCAATGTTACAGTTAGACACGGATATGTTGCAGGGCGGGTGCAAGGTCATACTCGCACCGGTGGGGCCTTTGGTGCTATTAATAGCACTCGTTACGGTGCAAATGCCAACCGCCGAGGCAACATAATAGAAGATGTAGTTTCTTATGCAAATGTATATGGTTTAGCGGATGCCCCTACCGGGTCGATGCACACAAATTATATGGGTTATATTGGCGGGTTTGTAGGGCATTTGGGCTATCCTACATTTAATGCTTACAATACTGTATTGCGAAGACCTAATATTACCCGAGCTGCCTCTTATGGCAACGTTGATGCACCTATGAGATACAGAGTAGGCGGGTTCGCGGGGACTGCCCAAGGTGCTGCGCAAATAACCGACGCTTACTCGGTAGGTTCTGTAACGGGCATGACCCCCGGTGTTGGCGGTTTTGTGGGCAACATTTGGTCGTGGGATCCAATACGACCTACCCTAACACGCACTTACTCCTTTGGGAGTACTACTACCCCCTTTGGGAGTATTTTTATAAATACCGATAACTATGTTGGTGGTCATACTGGTTGGATTCAGGGTGGCAACCCCACATTTAATGGGGGTAACTTTGCCTCGGCTTTTGCTACTCCTACAAACAGATTCCCCGGCAGAGCTAGCCAAGAGCCAGTAGGTATAGATGGCGGTATCGGTACCAATAGCGACCCTCGACCGGAGCTAAGGGCTTTGTTGCCGAATGGTTCTATCGCTATGCACTTCCCAGACACATATCCCGGTTGGTTTGACAATAATATGCCTTGGAATATTAACCCTCCTGGCCTTCCGTTCCTTAACTTTTGGTCAATCCCAGTGGATGAAGACGCTGCTGTTGGCTTTACTGCAACATTTAACGCAAATGCGAGCTTTGCCGGATTATCTAACTTGCGCGAAGTTACGGTAAATCCAAATTAAAATAGCCTGAAATGGCCTAAGATAACCATAAGTATAGCAACTTAACTTTCTCTTGTTATTTTTTCGATACAAGAGGAGTTAAGTTGCTTGTTTCATCTCGGAAACATTATTCTAATGCGAACTTTGAAACTCTCGATGTCACACTTTATGTGAGACTCTATGTGTGGGCTTAACAAAGAAATCAAGCAAACATAATACTTTTGGCAAATTCCCAAAAATTTCGTGAAAATATTACAAAAAAATCTCGAAAAAACGATAAATTTCGCCATTATGCAAACTTAAACAGGACACTTCGCAAAAATACTGCACAAAATCAACAAAAATAGTTGACGATAACCCTCTCATTAAAACAAAAAAGACCGTTCTACCCCCCCC
>WRKF01000138.1 GCA_009778165.1 Defluviitaleaceae bacterium | reverse complement strand
CCCTCCTTTTTAAAACCGTGGGGCTCTGCCCCACACCCCGCGAGGGGACCAGCCCCCTCGACCCCCGTAATTGTGGGAAATTTATGTGTTTCGCAATTTTGGGGTCAAGGAGCAATGCCTCCAAGGTTTTACAACATTATCCTCAAACCTTATAATCTGTCCCCTCGTTGTTTGATACATACTCTGCCAGCTTGCCGCCTTTTTGGTACGTTAACCCGGCGTATACTTGCTTTGTTTTGTCTATGTCTACATCGGGCAGGGTTTTTATACCCTCCAGCAAAATATCTGCCATTTGTTTTACTTGCCCAATATCTTTAGCAACTTTTTCCTGCAAACTATCACGGTTCACTTTTATTTGGCAGTCTATTAACAAATTGTTCATGTGTGTGTATATAGGCAACAGCTCTTTTGCTATGTTCTGCTTCAAATCAAGCCCGGCGGTGATAGCCCGCAATATTTCTTGGCTGTGCAGTATATGGTACAGAGCTTTTTCTTTGTCTTTAGCTTCTATGCCTTCTACCGCCTGGTGCAACGCCCCCTGCAACAGCTCGTATGATATTATTAAAAGCCCAAGAGGCGTGGCATTAACAACACGGTTTGTCAGCTCATCCATAATAACCTACCTGTTCAATCCCTCAACCCCTAAAACTGGAGCAAGTTCAATATTTGCTGTGGCCTTTGGTTAGACATGGCGATTACAGAAATACCTGCCTGTGCAATAACGTTAAATTGGGTAAGGCGTGTCATTTCCAGTGCCATATCTGTGTCTACCATGCGGCTAAGGGCTTGGGTCATGTTGAGCCCCGCTCCGTCCAAAACCGAACCGGTAGTTGTCAGGCGGTTTTCATATGCACCCATCCTGCCGCGCATTTCGGACACCTCATCTATTGCGGCATCCAACAGAAGCAACCCTTGGCTTAACCAACGCCCGGCAGCATACGGGTTATCTCTATCAGTTGCTATCGGCTGGGTTATCCCGGACGGGCCAAAAATACTAACCCCGTGGCGAGAGTGAAAGAAATCAGCAAGCGAACCCGGGTAAAACAAAGGTTCTCCATCCTCATCATACCACAGCCGTTCTTCTTCACGCTCAATCCATATAGGGCCGTACGGGAATTCATCTTCATATAAATAGTTGCCAGCAGCATCGGTTGCCCGCTCCCTCACTATCTCCGTTGTTACTATTTGCCTGGGGTTTCCGTTTGCATCACGGAAAGGGTAGCCCGCTGTTTGGCCCAACAAAAATATGGAAAGGCGTGGTATTTCCATACTAAGCAAGTTGTCTTTGCCGGTACCAACCCGAACACGCACGTAACCGTGAGAAACTCCTTGCATATCCACATCATCAACACCTATCACACCTGCCTGCTGTTGAAAAGTGCCGGCAAATATGTGTCGCCCATTAAACTGGGTGTTGCGGGCTATAGATTCCACTTCATCTAACAGTTGGTCTATCTCCTGTTCAAACGCAATACGATCGCCGTCTGTTACCGTGCCTGTTGCCCCATACACACTCAACTGTCGTATACGTTCCAAAATGGCGTGCACCTCATTCAAAGCACCGTCGGCTGTCTGCACTAAACTAACACCGTCCAAAGAGTTTTGGGATGAAACTCCAAGCCCGGCTATCTCTCGTCTAAAACGGTTGGCTATTGCTGTTGTGGCGGGGTCGTCGGCTGCGTTGTTTACCCGTAACCCTGTGCTAAGGCGTTGCATAGCTGTGTTAGCGTTGTTGTTTGTTCTGTGAAGATGTGAGTTTGCTCTAAGAGAAGGCAGATTGTTTAGTAAAATCATATTTTATAATCCTCCCATAAAATTTGTTATGCAGGTAGCCATCGCAAAAACTTGGTGGCGGCTAATGCTGCTAATTTCATTGAAATCGAAATCTTTTTGGTCATTAACATTTATATCGTCATATCGACCATTTAATATTATGTTTTGTAGGGAAAACCCACTGTCCGAAAACTTTTCTATGAGCTGTTTCTGGTTTGTGGCAAAACTCTCGGCAGTTTGTTCTTGCATATTAATATAAAGGTTAACGTTTGACCCTTCCGCCTTCAAAAAAGCGTCTATATCCCCAAATTTTTGGGTTGTAAGAGATATAACAGCAGTTATCTCCTTGCCCAGCGGGTTTTGTACATACATATGCAGCGTTTCTATATTGCCCATAAAACGTATCGGCAAAGCAAAACTGCCTATATTTGTGTTGTTTTGCAACTCCATAGCTTTACGTAGCACTTGCATTTCATGCAAATCAACTTTTTGTGGGCTGTCCTGCATCTTCGCTGTTTCTTCTGTTTGCTGCCCCATTCCCCCTGTTTCTCCCGTTTCTTCTATTTCTTCCAGTATCTCCTCCACTTGTTTGGTGTTTAGACCATCGTTTGTTAGATAATCTAGCGGGCTTTCCGGTATATCTGCCGTTTTTTCCGCTTTTTCTGTTTTAGCGAAACTATCCAAGGTATCTTGCAGTTTTTCTCGTATGCTTTTGGGGTTTGCCAGCAGTGCCATCGCTTCCATAGCCAGCATTGTAACAGGGGTGTTGGCTTTTTGTAAAAAAAGCAAAGCCTGTGGGTTACTTTCTGCTTGAGCTTTAATTTGTTGTATTAATTCTTGAACCCTGTCTAAATGCCGATTTTCCATCCTGTCCAATTTTTCCAACAGAGAGGGTAGCGTGGCATTATAATCTGCTGTTTGCAGAACCCCCGGGTTAAGTTTGGTGCTTGCTTCTTTTAGCAGAAGCCCTCTGTAATCATTTTCCATCGTTTCAAGAATGGATCTTATATTTGTTTCGGGCGGTGCCTGGTTGGTGCTTGTTGGGGCTACGTCTACAAAGCTCTCCTTTGCCCCCGTTTTTGCATAATACTGAGCACTATCCAACAAATTGCCAAGGGTTAGGGTGTTTCCGCTACGCATATTAATGCCCAGTGCGGCAGCCCCATAGTTTGCAACTTGTCGCAAGGCTCGGTATACAGCCATCATCTTTGTGCGTTCATCTTCTGTCAATGTATTCTGCATTTCCAAAATGTGAGATGCAAGGTTGTCTTTTACTCCAACCCCATTGTTATCATTGTGGTTGTCAATATATGTAATCAAGTCATTTAAATGAACTTGCAATGGGTTTGTGCCATCTTTTACAAGTTGAGCGGCAATGTTTGGGTGCAAATTTTCCTGTACATAGTCCAGTTTTTTGTGTAAAACTTTCCCTTCCATCATGCTCAAATAAGTTACGTCTATACCGCTACGGGAAAGTATACTTGCAACACGCACATTTTCCTCTGTAGCTTCCAGTCCAATCTCCTCCAAAATAGGGGCGAAATCTCCCGCAACCTTTGCAAATGAATCGCCATATTTTGCGTTCGGAACAGTCATAAAAGGTTCGTAGCCCATAGCTTGTTTGTTAGCCAGTGTAGCTTCGTTTATGTTGCCTAGCGTTACAGACACAAGGCTTTCGGGCACTTTAGCTATCCCCGAATATACCTGCGGTAGCAATGTGTTGATATTAGCCAAAGCATCGTACAAATTTACCATGGAGATAACATTAGGGGCAGCGGTATCGGGAGTACCCAACACCTTTGCATAATATTCTTTTTCTACGATACGGATTTCTTCTAACGCTTGTTCCAGCGGCATTGTATCTATATTTATATTTTTGTGAGCAAGGCGATAAGCGGCTTCATATGTTAGTTTTAGCTGAATCTCGGCAAGCTGGCGGCGTTGGGTAATCTCTGCCGGCGGCTCATATATGTAACCTTCGTTTGCTGTGGGCGGGTAATGGCTCGTGTCTACTGTACGCAAGTTATACAGGGTTAGCGGCTTGTCCTGCGCCAAAACGCTACTTATCTCTTTTTCGCCAAGATACGGCAAATCCTGCAACAATTGGTTATAGCTGTTATATGTAGCTTGTGTTGGTGTGTTGTACAGGGGTATTTGAGTAATTGGCTCCCCCTGCAAAATACTCATGGCAGCTTGATCCAATATATAGCTTGTGGCAGTGTTTTGGATAATATCAAAGGCTTGAACATTTTCTTTCGTTATCGGTGCATTATGTTCATACAGCAATTTACCATAACCTGCGGTTTTGGGGTTATACTCTATATTTTGGTTTGTGTATAATTTTTCTAACTCCCTGTCAAAATTAGGCATTGCGGGAGCCTGGTTTTCAACTTCTCCCCCATAATGAGCCATGTATAAACTCCCCAGGGTAACGTTGCCCTTTGTGATTGACTTGGCAATGGTGTGTGGATTTTTGCTCTGCTCAAAATATTCCCAGGCTTTTTGCAGAGTCGCTATGTTGTCAGCCGTGTGGGGCAACCCATGAGATGTTAGCGTGTTTTTTATATTTTCCTGCAAATTGTGTTCAGCCTCTGTCAAATGCGGGGTTACCTCGTTAAGTGCATTATCAATGGCTATAATATCTATGCTACCAAATGGAACACCTTTGCTCATGAGTTGGTTAACAGCTGCAACACGTGTGTTATCGCTATTTTCTATACTGCGTTTCAAGGCGGCTATAGCCCTCTCTTTTTCTATTTGTTGGCTGTCGTCTTGCCCTTCGCTTATATCGCGTACAAAGCCACTTTGCTTGTATAAATCAATAATATTCTCGTTTGATATATTTTTTTCGCTTTGCATAGATTGGGCTTTTGTAATCAATTTCAGTGTAATTGTGCCTTGTGTGTTAACAACCTCAAAATCCAGTGTATCTCCTATGTTTGGGGTCATATCACCAAACCGGGCGTTAAATTGAAAACTATCACCCACAACCTGCATCAAAAAATTGTTAGCCCCCGGGTTGCGGCCAAGCACAGCAGCAGAAACACGCCCTTCCCGAGCAAAGGCAAGAGGTGTGTCGTCGTTAAAAACAGCCGATAAAAGCGGATTTTTCATACTATTTTGTGCAATCGTTTGCAACATAATTTTTACCCTCTTTATTTTCTAGTCTACGTATTCGATTATACTATTATAGTTTAAATGAACACATTAATCAAGTTTAATTGAAATTGCCCAAGACAAGCTCAATTAAACTTGATTGAGCTTGTCTTAGGCAACACATATTATTTTTTTATATATTTTTTGAGTGTATTTCTTAAAGAATATATCGTAAATTTTTTCGGTAATATTTAGAGACTGTCTGTAGCGGTTCCGTGTTTAATTCTACTTATAAATTTTTTGGAACCGCTGAATCAAAGAAGCAATTCCGCTTAGTAATATTTAAAAAGGACAGCACTAAGCGGAATTGCTATACAGAATGGTTTTTGTGGTACATTTCCGGACTTCCACCGATGGTATCTAGCACTTTCGCCAACTCAAGCCCATAGCCCAATCAAAGCTAATTAAACCTGACTATTTTATCAAAAAAAACTTCACTGGAACTTCGGTGGCTTATACATATCACAGCTCTGTCTTTATAGTCTGTGAACATTTTCGTTAATATCTGCGTTTCAAGCTCTTCGTCCATATTAGAAAATGACTCATCAATCAGCATTATCTGCGGATTTAGCACAAGCATTTGCGATAGTCCTACCCTGGACTTCTCACCGCCGCTTAGCACCTTGTTATTAAGTATCTCATCTCCTTTTGTCTTCCACACACTTTCTAACGAAGTTAGTTTTATCAACTTCTCAAGCTCTGCATTATTGTTCTCCCGACCAAGCACTATATTGTCGTATAAGTTAAGAGTTGCTATATTTGTATCCTGAAGTGTAATGCCAAATATTTTCCGCAAAGAAATAAGGCTTATCTCTCGTAAATTTACGCCATTAACTATCACCTTGCCCTCATATTCTTGGCTTAGTCCCATGATGATATTAAATATTGTAGACTTACCAACGCCACTTTCTCCGGCAAACATCACTTTTTCGCCCTTTTTCACTTCAAAATCCGGCACTGTTATCACACGCCCATTTGGCAATTTTACAGTTACTCCTTTTGTTTGTAAGGTTTCAAATGATGTAATTTCCACGCCGCCTTGCTGCTCTAGCTCTAGCTCATTATACTCTAGCAGTTGCTTTATAAAAGGCTTTGTCACCCCATATTCAATAAATTGATCATAGACTCTTCCAAAATAACTTAAGAATAAAGGTATGTTTATGTATAAGATTAAAACAGCACCCGCATTTCCTGCAAAGTTCGGAGAAAAGTGCATTGCAGCAAAAATAGCTAGCAGAGGTGCTACTAAACCAAGCAAAGCAGTTACACCACCAACGTAATACCCCAGTACAGAAGAGTTCACGGCATTTCTTTTGATTTGTTGTAATACCGCAACCGAACGTTGTATAAAAAATGAATACGCACCTTTTGTTTTTATATTTCTTACGTCTCCAAACGCTTCTTGGGTTACTTTGCTTAGCTCTGCGGCCTGTCCCATACCCTCGTGTTCTAAATCTGAAAGTATATCAATCGCCTTGGTCGTTGCAAAAAAATAAATAGGTGTGAATAAAACCGTAAAGATACCCGCATACACATCTATACTAAAAATTATTATCCCATAGAAAATGAAAATCGTAACATGAGATATTCCCTCTAGTAAATTCCCCACCAAATAGGCAACATTGTCGCAAGACTGTCTTAATTTTGTGTATACTTCTGCACTGGATATCTTGAGAAAGTAACTGCTCTTTGCACGCAATAACCGTTCCATATAATGCTCTACAAGGCGTAAGCATAAGCTGAATTGAAAACTGGTTTGCAGATATTTTGCAAATCCATTAACTAAAAATACTAAAACAAATGCCCCGATTGTAAGTAGTAGCGGTGTTGTAAACCCTTCAAAATTCTGTGCTAGTAGGTAGTCATTAACTACCCTCATCAAAAAAACATTAGCTCCTAAGAGTAAAAATCCCCCCACTACTGCGAGTGATATATACGACAAAATAGCCAACTTTGTCTTTGTTCCTTTAAAAATTATCTCTTTAATTTTGTTCACCTAGATTCCTTTCTTAATTCTTTTGGCAAAACTGCACTCATTAGAGAGGACACAGCCCCCAAAGTTTTTGCCGGCTCGACATGCGGGTTTCAAAAAAACGGGGAACTCAAATTAATTTTATATTTATCCTCAACTGCCGCAATTCTTCCAACAACGGCTCAATATACAATTCTACTATATCCCAAACAATTCTGAGATTCAGCAGTTGGTAACCGTGTGACGCCCTGTCCCTAAACCCTATGATATGTTTCCACGGTATTTGTGGATTGTTTTGACGTTCTTCTTTGCTGAAAGATTTCATCAGCTCCCCTAAATCCAACAAAGAGTAGATAATCGACTTGTGCAACGGTCTGTTGGATTCAAATTCTGCATACGAAGAAAATTGATTTTTGATAACCAAAATGTCTTCACAATCCTCAATCATATGCTCTAAAAGCCCAAAACTATTCTCGCTCATAGAACCATCTCAAATCGTTATGTATATTTTTGGCTATTGTGTATTTATCTTTGCATCTCTCGATTGTCTCAAGCGGGATTAAATCTACCCCAATGTCCAATGCCGCCTCAATATCGTCATATATGTCAAAAAACAACAGTCTGTGATTGCCATCAATATCGACAACTAAATCAACATCAGACCCCTCAATCTGTTCTTCTCGGGCATAGCTACCGAAAAAACCAGCACGCCTAACGGGATAACGCTCTAGCACCGATACTATTTTCACTACCAACTTCTCTGTGTTAACCAAAATCAAACACCGCCTTTCTTTTGAGGATTTTTTACATTTTATCATGGGGTTTTCGCTTTGTCAAGCAACGTTACTCTTCACAATTTCGCAAAAACAGCGAAAAAGCCACCTTTTCATCTGAGGAATCCACCATGATATAACCGCCCTGCTTTTCCATTATCACGTTGGCGAGATACAAGCCCAGCCCAAACCCCGCCTTGTCTTCTGCGTTTTCCCCTCTATAAAATCGTTTAAAAATCAAGTGCCGCTCCTCTTCGGGGATACCAACCCCGTTGTTGGTGATGGTGATTTTGCTGTATTGCTGCAACTGCCACATTTCTACTAGCACTTCCCCTTTTTCATCCGAGTATTTTATAGCATTTTCCAAAATATTCACAAGAGCCTCGACCGTCCATCTTTTATCGTGATATAGCGGCGTATTGCTGAAATCTGTCACGGCTATACTTATATTTTTCTTGTCCGCCTCTGCCAAAACTGCGACAACGGCTTCCGAGATAGTCTGTTTTATACTTGAATTTTTGAGATTTAGCAAAATTGCCCCAACTTCTAGCCGCGATATTTTTGTGAGATTTTCCGTCAGCCATTGCAATTTTTCGGTACTCATCTTTGTTCGAGATAAAAAATCCTGCCGCTCTTCTTCCGACAAACCGCCCTCTGCAAGCAGCTCCGTATACATTGCTATGGCGGCGAGCGGCGTTTTCATTTGGTGGGACAGGTCGGAAATAAAACTCTGGATCGTTTCCTTTTCTGCGGCGGTTTGGGCGACTTCCGATATACACATATCCATGACACGGTTTGCCTTATGGGACAACTTGGAAAGCCTATTTTCGCCGACGGTTTTTATCGGCTCGTCAAATTTTTTGGCTAAAATTCTCTCCAAAATCTCGTCTATGGAGCCGAACACCCTCCTCACATATCTTCCGCACAAATATGCACCAAAACCACAAATGACACCGATTAAGATTAAAATAAACACCGCAATATTGATTAAAGTCAACGTATCCAAAACAATCATTCCTTTGTCCACACATAGCCCATGCCGCGGATGTTTTTGATAATTTTTGGACGCTTGGGATTATCTTCAATTTTTGTGCGCAGACGGCTGATATTTACCGCCAGTGTGTTTTCGTCCACAAAACTCCCTTTGCTGTCCCACAGTGCGAGGATTTGCTCCTTGCTCAAAATTTGTCCCGCATTGTCCATAAAATAGTTGAGCAGGCGAAATTCTGTTGCACTTATGGGAATTTCCACATCGCCCTTAAACAATTTGCACAGTGCTGTATCTAGCGTGTAGCCCATGGATTGGATAATGTGTGAGGCGTTTTTTCGGCGACGCAACACGGCGGCTATTCTCGCACGGAGCACCGCTAGCGAAAAGGGTTTTGTTATGTAGTCGTCGGCACCTGCACTAAGCCCTTGTACCTCATCGGTTTCTAGGTCGCGGGCGGTTAGCATGACAATGGGCGTGTTGGATGTTTCTCTTATTTGGCAACAAAATTCTATTCCATCGCCGTCGGGCAGATTAAGGTCTAGGATTACGATGTCAAAGTTGTGGTGTTTTAGGGCGTTTTTGGCAGATTGAAGGGTGTTGGTGCAAGTGGTTAAAAAGCCCTCTTTTTGAAAGGCGAATGACACTCCTCGAGCTAGGTTGTCGTCGTCTTCAATTATTAGCAGATGTGGCATTTTTGCTCTCCTTTCGCATTTGCCGCAACGCCTAATCATAATGCGAGCCACAACGCCATATCTCCAACTTACCGTCCTCAATGCGAAAAACAATTCTGTTAGTGTCGTCAATCCTAACACTCCAAAATCCGCTTAAATCGTGTTTTAACGGCTCCGGCTTGCCTATGCAGTTGTAGCCGTTGCGTTCTATGTCTTTTAATAGGGCATTTATGCGTTTTAACGTCTTTTTATCTTGTTTTTGCCAATGTAAATAATCTGCCCACGCCGTATCGTGCCACATTTTAATCATCGTCCGCCTCAATGAGTTCATGCTCCGTCAAGACGGCTCTGCCTGCCTTTACATCGGCAATATCGGCTAATAATTGTGCCATATTTTTCGCTGAATAAAAAGGGTCGGTATCGGCTGGCGTGATTGTTATAACATGGTCAACTTCACGGATTTTTACCCTTGTAACTTGCAATTTTTTAGCTAAATATGACGGAATGGCTGTTATATCCATGATTTTTTCGGTCATTTTCAACTCCTTTCGCATTTGCCGCAACGTCTTACATATGCTATGATGACATGGCGTGTGTAATTTGTCAAGAAAATTTTGTTTTTTGCATTGCGACATAATCGATTTTATCCTGAATTTATACCCATCAAAAATCCTATAACCTAAAAACCGCCACTGTTTCGCCGTCAACTATGCGCCCGTCTTCCTTAAATCCATAGCTTGCAAAGGTCGTTTTTGAGCCAATGTTGCTAGGTTCATACGACACATAGCAGAAATTCGCCGCACCGCACGGTTGCGTTTTTATCTCCGCCATAACTTGGCGGACAACCTCGCGCCCAATCCCCCTGCCTTGGTGGTGCTTGTCAATCAGCAACCGCCAAAAGTAGTAATAATGCTCGGTTGTGTTAAATTGCTCATCGCTGTCCTCAGCGTCAGGCGGACAATAGCCGTACATCGCAAAACCGACCATTGTATCGCCCTCGTAAACAGCATACGGCACGACTATAAAGCCCTTGCCGTCCTCTTCGTAAATCTTATTTTGATCGTATGCCTCCGCCAAACTTTTGGCGTTGCTTGCCACAAAATTGCGTTGCTCCGGCAGAACCGACAAAGCTATGCACTCGGGCATTTGCTCGTCCAAAATAGATATTTTTTTAAGTATAATCGTCATTTCACATCTCCTTAACGTTATTCATTCAACTTCATAAGACGATACCAATACGACAAATCATACAAAAAAAACGCAAAATACGCCAGTACCAGCATTGCCAAAACAAGATTTTCTCTCACCAAAAAAATCAGCAACGGCAGAAGGATAAGAAAACCTAAGTTCACAAAGAAAAATAATCTCAAATTTCTAGTTTTGTGCAGAAAAAACGGACACAATCCCATTAGTTGTACAATGGCCGCCGTTAGAAAAGAGGAAACAACATCTCCAACGTCTATAAGTTGATATAGAACATAGCCAAACATCAGATAAAAGACTATCCCCACAATTTTAATATACTTCAACAAGAAGGATTTGTCGGGATGTTTCAGATTTTCTAGCCACTCTTTATTTTCTTTTTTGTTAGCCGCCCACCCTGCAATGACTATTGATACAAGGCAACAGCCAACAGCCCCCACAAGTGCCAATAGATTAAATTCCATAGTAAACCTCCTATTTTGTGATTCCACCAAAATCACGTCAAATATTTCTTATAAATAAATGAAGGTTGCACGATGTCAGTGCCGCTTTTTTTGAACGAACTTTCTCCGTCAACGTGAAAACCGCATTTTTCTAAAACTCTGTTTGAAGCCGCATTTTTCTGTGCCACTGGAGCGGTAATTACAGAAATGCCGTTATTGCGAGCAAAATCAATTAACGCATTGACCATTTCAATAGCATAACCGTTCCCCCAATAGTCCTTGTGAACAGCATATCCAATAGACCAAGTGGCAGAATCAGAGCTTTCTAATCCTAAACTGCACGTCGCCATTACCTTGTCTGAACCAAAAAGAATTGCCACAAAGTAATAAACAGGACATTCGGGCGTTTCTTCCAAAATTTCCAAAAGTTCATCGCCGCTTTTGTAATATGGATCCGGCAGATATTTTCCGCCCTCACGGTCGCCCCAAATTGCCGCAACCGTATCTAAATCGTCCCGCTGTGTAGTTCTTATCGTTAAATTTTTTGTGTTTAACTGGATTGTCATTGTAGTTTTTTCGGTCATTTTTAACTCCTTTTGCTGTCGCAACTCCTTACGTTCACTATACTATCACAGCGTTTGCGGTTTGTCAAACTCTAGCAAATATGCCGCCTTTTGTTATTCTTACAAAACTGTAAGCCACACCCCCATTTTTTGTAAGCCTGCTGTAAGAATAATCTGCTACAATAGACTCATCAACCTTATGAAAGGAGCAACCCTCATGACTATCTTAACAACACAAAATCTGAAAAAACACTACGGTGCCGAGCCGAACCTCATCCGTGCTTTGGACGGTGTTGACTTGGAGATTAACAACAAGGAATTTATAGCCATTGTTGGGCAGTCCGGCTCGGGCAAATCTACTTTGTTGCATATGCTTGGCGGTTTGGACACGCCCACATCGGGTCTGGTTTGCGTGGGCGGGCATGATTTATCCCAAATGAAAGACGAACAGCTGACCATATTCCGCCGCCGCAATGTGGGCTTTGTGTTCCAAAACTATAACCTTGTACCCATTTTGAACGTCTACGAAAATATTGTGCTGCCCGTTGAGCTGGATGGAAACACCATAGACACAGCCTTTGTTGACGAAATCATCCTCTCACTTAGGCTTTCCGAGAAAAAATCTGCCATGCCGAACCAGTTGTCGGGCGGGCAACAGCAGCGTGTGGCTATCGCCCGTGCGCTTGCGACAAAACCGTCCATTATCCTCGCAGACGAGCCGACAGGCAACCTTGACACAAAAACTAGCCAAGATGTTTTGGGTGCATTAAAAATATCAGCCAAGCAATTTCATCAAACAATCGTGCTGATTACCCACAACGAGCATATCGCCCAACTTGCCGACCGCATTATCCACATAGAGGACGGGCGGATAAAGGAGGGTGTGCAATGAAAAACAACAACAGTCCCATTGTACGTAAACTTACAAAACGCTTGCTCGGCACAAACAAAAAACGCAATTTTTTCATCACAGCCGCAATCGCCCTAACAACGCTTATGATAACCTCTGCATTCAGCATAGGAATGAGTATGCACGAGACGTTTGCTGTAAGCCCTTTCCGTGCGGAGGGTTTGTGGATGCACATGGGTTTTGGTGCGGCGAGTGCCGAACAACTGGAAACGCTGCATTCGCTAGATTATGTGCGGCATGTCGGCACAAGCCACCATGTAGGCTTAACGCTAGAGCCCAATTTGATAATGCGATACGTGGACGAAACAAGCTGGAACGCCATACAAACGCCAACTTTCACGAATGTAATCGGGCATTACGCACGGGCGGAAAACGAAATTATGATTTCTCGTGCAAAATTGAGCCATTTGGGGATAACCGACGCTTATGTGGGCATGGAGATTGTGCTGGATTTCATAATCACGCCGCCGCAGTCTGATGTAGCCGTTTCCGATTACGAGGTGTTCGAGAAAGCGTTCGTTGTTTCCGCAATTTATACAGAGTTTGTCAGCCAGCGGGCGGCGACATTTACGCCGCTGTTTGTATCAAGGGCGTTCGCAGAAAGGCACGGGCAGCTTACGCAAGAAACGATGTCGGTTCATGTCGTGTTCACAAATCAAAACCGTGCGTTGGAATACACGCAACGCCTGGTCAACGCTCTGCAACTCCGTGAGGGTCAAGGCTACGGAACGCACCCCGCATTGGGCATTGCCGATACAGGTACAAACACCATCGCCGCCGCCGTGAGCATAATAGCCGCTTTTGTAATGCTTGTGGGGTTTCTGCTAATCTACAATGCAATGTACATCTCTGTTGCAAAAGATGTGCGGTTTTACGGATTGCTGAAAACATTGGGGACAACGCCCAAACAGCTGCGGCGAATCGTAAACGGGCAGATATTTAGAATGTACTTGACAGGTTCGCCGATTGGGTTGGTTTTGGCGGCGGCAATCTCATTCGTGCTAGTTCCCGCAATGATTGGGTATTTGGACACGGGCATAGTCGTTTCTTTTTCGCCTCTTATTTATGCGGGCGGGGCTGCTTTTTCGCTATTAACGGCGTATTTGGGGGCGTTTACCTCTGCACTCAAGGCAGGGAAAATTTCACCCATCGAAGCGGTGCGTTATTTTGGCGAGCATGGCAAAAAAGGGGAAAATGGCAAAAAACTGAAATTTCATCTATCCGCCAAGGCAAAACCCCACAGAATGGCGTGGCGTAACATTTTCAGAGAAAAAAAGCGGGCATTTTTGGTGATTGCAAGTTTGTTTTTGGGGCTGACGGTTTTTGGAACGGTGATGACCCTTGTGTATAGCCAAGATATTGACAGCTCGTTGGGCTATTGGCGGGCGCATGATGTTGATGTGTTTGCTAACCACGCCATTGACAGGGATATAATCAGCCAAATTGCAGGGCTTGAAAATGTGGCGGAAGTCCACAAAAACACGCTGATGGTGGCGAATTTAGCCGACGAGGGGGACTTGAGTGCCGTCATAGATTGGCATATTTATAGTTCTATATACGCGGAATTTATTCGAGATATTCCTCGTGAAATTGTGTTGGAGCATATGCCCGTGGGCGTTAGGGGGATTGATACGGCGTTTTTTGTGCAGCTTGCCGAAAATGTTGAAAATAGCGAAAATGCTGATATAGCCGCTTTTGAGCGTGGCGAAATTGCATTTTTGGATGCAGACACGCTCAGAATCTGGGACGTTCCCGAATATGTGGCAGATATTTTGCACACGCAATTGGAGCTTGTGGTCGGGGCGGAGCGGCTTATGGCAAATGTTGTTGGCATTTTTGATACGACGAACGTCAGCTTTCTTTCCTTTGGCGACCCGTTTCGTGTGGTTATGTCAAATGTGTATTTGGAGAGCCGTTTTGGCGTGGGAGATGTGTTTGATTTTGGCATTATAACGGAGCCGGGGACAGACGGGCTTGTTCATCGGCAAATTGGGGAGATAACGGCCGGCGGCGGCATGATTATAGATTCATCGTACCAGGCACGGCTCGCCATGGAAGAGGCACGGCAGGCGATTTTGACGATAGGCTTGAGCCTTTCGGGGATATTGGCATTGATAGGCGTGTTCAATTTTGTGAATGTGATTACTGTGGGGCTGCTCACACGCAAGCGAGAATTTGCCATTTTGGAAAGCGTGGGCATGAGCAAAAGGCAGTTGCGGGCAGTTCTCCGCTACGAGGGCGGGATTTATTGGCTGATTACGGTCGGACTGTCGGCGACTGTCGGGGCAGGCATTGCTCGTGGGCTGTTTGAGCTTATTCATCTGCAAGACCCCGCACAATACCCTGTGTTTGTGTATCCCTTTTTGCCTATCGCAGTAGTTTTTAGCGTGATTGCAGCGGTTTGCTTTGGCACGGCAGAGCTGGGCGCGCGGGGGCTTGGCGGGTTGGTGGAGCGGTTGCGGGCGGGGGAGTAATTTAGCTCTGTTTGTGTACTAGTGGTTGGCAACAGACCCAACCCCCACAGTAGATTTTCATCGCCTAGATATTCGCCATGCGTGGCACACCGCAGGGGCAGATAATCGGCTTTATGGTTGATTACCTACCCCTTTTAATTCGCCCATTTTCTTTTTAATTTGCTCATTTTCCTCTTTTAGACTTAGAACCAGCGGTCAATAAGACCTAAGTAAAGTGTGTTGTGTAGTTGCAATTGTTATCAGCTCCGTTTCCAATTATTATCGATACTGTTTTTGGATTTACATACAAAAATGCCGCCCAAAATCGAGCGACATCTGTATGGTGTTGAACTTACTGTATCTTACCAGTCAATGAACTTGGTAATATTTTTATCGCTGAATCATGTTCTTTCACAAGTGTTTCAATAATATGTTTGTTGCCATCATGGATTTTTGGACTCAATGTTAGTTCCATTTGGCTTGTTGCATCTTCTTTCAAATCGAGATAATAATTGCTGAACGGTAAATCAGGACATTTATCTAGCGATTCTAAAGACTTTTGGTTGCTGCCGGTAGAAGCCGAGCCATACATTTCTCTAAAGCCAAACGGAAGAAAATGTAGTATATATCGCCACTCATATTGGAAAGCCCAATGCTTGTTTTTGCAAGTTCCGAGTTTTCCAAAAGCGAAGTCTGTGTTTCCATCAATAATGCTTTTTATCTTTGGCACAAGTTCATCAGGATTATTCGTGTATTTTACCTTATGCAAAATAGATTTTTGAGATATTATTATGGGCCAATAATCTTTGTTGAATATGCTTGCCGGAAACAAGCTGCTTGTTGAGTCGTTAATATCTTCAAGGCTTCTAAGTTCTGGTGTATTGCGTTCATTTATCAAATATTCACGAAAAGGATATTTGACTAATTTGATTCTCACACCGTTACTTAAATCCGAGTACATTTTCCACATAGGAATACTCTCGGTTTCATCATCAGTCCAAGAACTTACAAAGCAATACTTTCCGTATCTTTGCTCATCCTTTATTTCCTGCTCTTGCAAATCATCTAACATTGGCAAAGAACTGAATCTTATTGATTTGTTTTTCAAAATCAATGCTAAAGCCGATACGTTAGTGTAGTGATATAAATATTCATTACAATTCATCTATAAACCACCTACCTTTCATAGTCTGTATTGTGATTTGTTCGTTTTCGTTAGCTTTCCAAATATTTTCCGAGGATTCGGTTATATATTGTTCATTGAGTTCGTCCATCAACTCCTTCAAGAAATTTTCGTATTTTACGAAAGTATTGGGGTTTAACGACATTTCGCACTTAACATCTGCGATTATGATTTCTTCACCAATCGCCTTGAGTTCACGGAAATCAATTTTCACCACCCCCCAAAACCTCAAGCAACTTATCACAGTTCAATAAGCACCCAAACATGATTTTGGATAAGGGGAGTTTTGAATTTGATGCTTGTTTGTAAGTCTTGATGCAATTGAGGGCAATCTTGCGAACAACATTCAAAACTTGCTGCGTGTTTTCGTCCTCAACTCTGCAAAAGT
>WRKF01000137.1 GCA_009778165.1 Defluviitaleaceae bacterium | reverse complement strand
GGAATATTGGAAAAAGTGAATGTTTATCTTGATAGAGTGTTGGATGCAAACCAGTCAATTTTGAAGGAGGTATTAGCTATGAGTAGTGCTGCTGTGAGACAAATTATTTATGAACATTTTGAGAAAGATGGTACGGTAGAAAGGCTTAGAGGGGAAGGGCAAAAACTTGGGCAAGAACTTGGGCAAGAACTTGGGCAAGAACTTGGGCAAGAAAAAGCCAAGCGAGAAACCGCCCTTGAAATGTTAAGGCGAGGTTTCCAAGTAGAGGAAGTAGCTGATATTGTAAAGATGCCACTTGAATGGGTAAAAGGTTTGATGAATTAAGCTGAACGAAGAATCAGGGTAATCAAGAAAAAAATACGGAACGTCCACAAAGACCGATTTCATCACGTTCTTTGTGGGCGTTTTTCGTTCAAGATTAAATGCATTTTATTATAACTTGATCACTTGAGAATATCCAAAAATATTGTCCTTGACAAATCAATCCCAAGCGTGGGGTGGTTTGGGAGTATAGTTCATGATACAGTAATGACACAACAAACGCCTTTTAAATCCGGGTCGTATAATACGGCAATTCCGCTTGGTGATGTATATAAAAAAGGGCTGTATTAAGATGGAATCGAGGTGGAATTGCCGTAGCAAAAAAAGTTGACAGATCTGCTTTTAAAATTTATGGATTAAGGGCGAAAATGGTGAAAAAACCTTGGTTTTGAATTTCAAAAATAGCTTTTAGAGGTACTTTCTAATGCGAACTTAGAAACTCTCTATGTCACTCTCTATGTCACTCTCTATGTCACACCCTATGTGTGACTCTATGTGATACCTTGCTATTATGAAAATAGAAAAAATAAAAAATCCGAAAAAATCCTGTGATTTAGAAAGATAACTTTATTATACAGTATACTTGGTAACGAAACAAGCGAAAAATGTCCGAGTGTGCGAGCGGAGTTGCATTAATTTTTTTGCTACATTCTTTTCTTTCAAAAAACTTGCCGATTTAGTCAAAAACATTTATAATTGTCCATAGCGTATTAACTTTACAGAAAAACCGCAAAATTTTGGAGAACGTATTTATGATAACAGTAACTTTAAAGGATGGCACAAAAAAAGAATATGAGCCGGGTATTACAATACAAGAAATCGCAAAAAGCATTAGCCGAGGGCTTGGTAAATCGGCAGTGGCAGCAAAGGTAGATGGTGAAATACAAGATATAAACACGACCGTAGATAAAGACATTACACTGGAAATTTTAACTTTTGACACGGAATTTCAAGAAAAAGAACCGGAAGATGCGTTTCCCGGGCGACGTGTTTTTTGGCATACTACTGCCCATATTATGGCTCAAGCTGTGAAACGGCTGTACCCTACCGCAAAGTTGACTATAGGACCTCCTATAGACAAAGGTTTTTATTACGACTTTGAATTTGATGCACACTTTAGTATAGAGGATTTGCCAAAATTAGAAAAAGAAATGGCTCGCATAATAACAGAGAATTTGCCGCTAAAACGGTTTGTTTTGCCTAGAAGTGAGGCTATTGCTCTTATGCAGGAGAGAGGCGAGCCGTATAAAGTGGAGCTAATAAACGATTTGCCGGACGACGAGGAAATTAGCTTTTATCAACAAGGGGAGTTTATAGACCTTTGTATCGGAAAACATTTGCCCAATACGGGAATGGTTAAAAGTTTTAAGTTGCTTAGCGTTGCAGGTGCGTATTGGCGGGCAGACCAAAACAACACCATGTTAACGAGGGTGTACGGTATTTCTTACCCGAAAAAAGAGGAGCTTGACGCTTATCTGCACAAATTAGAGGAAGCAAGAAAACGGGACCACCGCCGCCTTGGGCGTGATTTGGAACTTTTCGATATTTATGAAGAGGGTCCGGGTTTTCCATTTTTCCTACCAAAAGGCATGATTATCCGCAATTTGCTAGAGGATTTTTGGCGTAAAGAACACCAAGATGCAGGCTACCAGGAAATAAAAACTCCGGTAATACTGAACGAAGAGCTGTGGCGGCGCAGCGGTCATTGGGATCATTTTAAAGATAACATGTACTTTACCACAATAGATGAAAATAGCTATAGCGTAAAACCTATGAACTGCCCGGGCGCACTGCTAATATACAAAAGCAAGCCGCGTTCTTATCGGGATTTGCCTCTTCGTTTTGGCGAGCTTGGCCTTGTTCACCGTCATGAGCTTAGCGGCACATTGCACGGGCTAATGCGGGTACGTTGCTTTACTCAAGACGATTCCCACATTTTTATGACACCGGACCATATAAAAGATGAGCTAAAAGGCGTGGCAAGACTTATAGACAAGTTTTACAAGCTCTTTGGCTTTACATACAAAGTGGAACTTTCTACTCGACCGGAAAACTCTATGGGTAGCGACGAGGACTGGGAAACGGCGACAGCTGCGTTAAAGGAAGCCTTGGAAGAGATGGAGTATGATTACAAAATAAACGAAGGAGACGGTGCTTTTTACGGTCCAAAAATAGACTTTCATTTAGAGGACAGTATAGGACGCACATGGCAGTGCGGCACAATCCAACTGGATTTTCAAATGCCGGAGCGTTTTGGCTTGCATTACATTGGTGCAGACAACGAAAAGCATCGCCCAATAATGATACACCGCGTTATCTACGGTAGCGTGGAGCGTTTTATCGGGATTCTTACAGAACATTATGCGGCAGCTTTCCCCTTGTGGATTGCCCCCGTACAAATAAAAGTGTTGCCTGTTGGTCAGTCAGCGTACGAATATGCAAAAAAAGTTGCAGACGAGCTACTCGCAAACGGTTTCAGAACAGAAACAGACTTTCGTAGCGAAAAAATAGGTTACAAAATAAGAGAAGCCCAACTGCAAAAAATCCCCTATATGCTTGTTATAGGGGGAAAAGAAGCAGAAACAAACACAATAACTGTGCGGGCACAAAAAGCAGGAGATTTGGGTACCTGCGAGCTTAGTGATTTTTTGAAAAAGATAGTTTTGGAGCGAGAAGAAAAAATATAGCCGATTAGATCAGGGCAAATGCATGAAAAACGTAAAACCGTGGGGTGTTGCCCCACACCCCGCTGGGGCCACGGGCTCCAGACCCCATTATTTTAGAGGGGGCGAAACCCCCTAGGGTTTCTTCATGCGTAAGCCGTGCCGATTAGCTCAATTTTTCTTAAATGACTATAGCATTTTTTATTATTTTGTGGTAAACTGTATTGCATAGCTATTTTAAGCTAAATGCTGAATTAAGGTTATCCGTTTAGAAAGGAATATCATAAAATGAATATAAACACACAACCGCTTTCCGGCTTTATGGAACTTTTACCGGGGGAACAAGCCGAGTTTGATCGGTTAAAAAACTTGATAGAGCAAACATATAACTTGTTTGGTTTCACATCTTTAGATACCCCGCTTATAGAGCGCAGTGAGATTCTTTTAGCTAAAGGAAGTAGTGAGCTTGACACACAAATCTATTTTGTGAACAACGGATTGTACGCAAAAGAGCCTAATTCCATTGCTCTGCGGTTTGATTTAACGGTTCCGTTGGCTCGATATGTTGCCGAACACAATGAGAGCCTAACTTTCCCCTTTCGTCGTTGTCATATTGGCAAAGTGTATAGAGGAGAACGAGCTCAAAGGGGTCGTTTTAGAGAGTTTTACCAATGTGATATAGATATTATCGGTAAAAACAAACTTAGCGTATATTATGATGCAGAACTGCCCAGCGTTATTTATCAAGTGTTTAAACGTCTTAATATCGGGGCTTTCAAAATAAAAATAAGTAACCGTAAAATTTTTAATGGGTTGTTTGAGCAATTTAACATCACTGCACCGTTTTCTGAAGTTTTGCGAATTATCGACAAAGCCTTGAAAGTAACAACAGAAGAGTTGGTAGAAGAGTTTACCGGGCTTGGCCTCGATAACAGCCAAATAGAAAACCTTTTGAAGTTTATGGAGGTTCGCGGCAGTGTAGAAGATGTTATAAGCCGGCTTGCGGCTCTCAACATACAAAACGCCCTGTTTGAAGAGGGCTTGAGTGAGTTGAAAATTGTAATCCAAACCCTGGAGCTTCTTGGGGTAGAAAAGGATTATTACGAAATAGATTTAGGTATTGTGCGAGGGCTGGATTATTATACAGGAACAGTATATGAAACCGTGTTGCAAGACAGCCGGATTGGCTCCGTTTGCTCCGGTGGCCGCTACGACGATTTAGCAAGCCACTACACAAAAGAAAAACATCCGGGTGTGGGGATTAGCATTGGTCTTTCCCGCCTGTTTTGGCAATTAAAAGAGTTTGGGCTTTTGCAAAATATAAACAAAACGATAGCTCAAGTTGTAATAGTGCCAAACGACAGCACAAATTTACCCACTGCTATATCTGTAGCTGCATATTTACGAAACCACAGCATAAAAACCGATCTGTTATTGGAAGATATGCCTATAAAACGAAAGTTTGCTTACATAGACAAACTTAATGTACCTCACGCTATTGTTGTTAAAACTGTAAACGACACTGAAGTTCTTAGTTTGCAACACAAAGAAAGCGATGGTAGCATAAAAAAACAGGAGTTGACAAAAGAAGAAATTTTAAAACAAATATTATAAGGGTCTGCTGAAGAAACCAACATACCCAAGGAAGGAAACACAATGAAACAACTTTTCGATATATCGGTAAAAGATCTTGTACAAGAAATCGCTTCCGAAAGACCTGCTCCCGGAGTTGGTTCAGTGGCAGCAATGTGTGGTGCATTAGGTTCTGCGCTTGTGGTTATGGTGGCAAACATTTCAAGAAATGAAAAAACCCTCTCTCGTTATGACGAGAGTTTGAAAGAGGCGTTGATAGAGATTATACAAATAAAAAATGAGCTTGCTACAAATATGCAAAGAGAAGCGGAATCTTTTGAAGCAATCGTAACCGCAAATTCTATGCCAAGCCATCCGGAAGCGGCTCGTATAGAAAAAAAAGAAGCTACGCAGCGAGCTTTGAAGATTGCCACAATTATACCCTTCGAAATAATGACATTGTGTAGCAAGGGTTTGAAAATTATACAAAAATCTCTGGGCAAAACGACATTGCAAACCATTGGAGAATTTGGGGGAGCTGCAATTATATTAAATAGTGCAATAAAGAGTGCCTCTCTTGTTGTTCTTATAAACCTAAGGCTTATCGAAGACCAATCTTTTGTGAAAGATTTCCAAGAAAAATCTCAGGAGCTTTTAGGGACCGGAGAAAACATGTACAGGGAAGTACACAGCCATTGTGTCAGAGAAATATTGGGAAATAAAACTTAGGAGGAATCTAAAATGAATGATAATAATAATGACCGCTTGTTAAGAGGTGGGGATCATATGGCTTCCCTTTTTTCCGGAGCAACAAGGGAGTTTGAGACCAAAAACTCTGTTTCTGAGGAAAGGCGGCGCCAGCTTGCCTTTGGTTCTATACTCATGCACCGTTTCGGGGAATCCTCAAGGGTTTTTAAACTTAGCAGCGGGTTGCCGCTAAACGAGCTGATGAGTTTGCTGTACAGATACAAGATAGACGATAGCGAAGATGCACGCAAAATGGTGAAAAAACTTTCGCAAGCAGATTATTTTACCCCTCTGGCAAACGAAGTTTTTGATTATTTTGTAAAAACAGATAAGCTAAAGCCGCTATCCTTGGGCGATTTACCTAAATCCATAGTCGGGTTGGAACATACTTGGGAGTTTTCGTTGCAGGAGACTATCCCCACAACAGAGCAATATATAAAACTAAACCCAGTTGCCCCACACGAGGACACGACGTTTGTATGGCACGTATACGCTCAAAAGTACATGGTAGCTCATCTTAACGACTGCATCGATGCATACAAGGAAAACATTCGCTTTTTTGACGAACAGAGTATATTTACGGCGGAAGAGTTGGCTAACGTAACAGACTTTTCTGCTTATGACCTTGGCAGAGTCGCTTATATCTCTAAACTGAACTTTCACCTGGGTTATCTGGACGAAAAAGATGCTTGGGATTATATAGAAACGGCAGCAAAAACTGCATCTGAAAAGTATGAAAATTGGCGGCAGTATTTGTGTGCATACATAATGGGTCGCTCCCTTAGTGCCGGAAAAGATGCCACAGATTTTGGAGGGGCATTGAGCTTTTTGTTGGAAGATGAGGAAAGCCCACTAAAAGATATTAGCTTTAGGTGATTTTTGGTTGTTTTCGATTATCTCACAACAGAAAATCTGCCATTACGGTGTTAGAGATGTTAAGTCCTTGTTTAGAAAGGGCTATCTTGTCGTGTTTTTCACACAATAGCCCTTTATTGAAGTTCTTTTTTAACTCTTCGCCAAAAACTTGCTCTAAGGGAGTTTTGAAGTTTTTTTCGAACTCTTTTGGGTCGATACCGTCTATACAACGCAGCCCCAGATACATAAATTCTGACATTGCGTCTTTTTTGGTTATGTCATAATAGTTCGGGATATTTTCCCCTCTCATGTATTTTTTAATGTTTGTAATATTTTTGGTCCTTTTTCCGTTTATAAAACCGGAAGCCCCAAGACCGAGTCCTACATACTCTCCTCTGTGCCAATATAGCAGGCTATGGCAACATTCTTTTCCTGGTTTTGCAAAGTTAGAAATTTCGTAGTGATTGTACCCTTTTTTTGTTAAGTAATTTATGGCGAAGTGATACATTTGCCTATCGTCTTCTTCGGAGCTTTGACAAATATTTTCGTTAAAAAAAGGGGTGTTTTCTTCTATACTAAGACTATACGCAGATATGTGTTCGGGGGAAAGTTTAGCTACATTCCTCACCGTTTCTGACCAGTATTTGTTGCTTTTTGTGTGCGGTAGAGAAAATATCACATCTACATTTATATTTTTAAAGCCCAGCTGTCTGGCGTGGTTGTAATTTTTCAAAAAATCTTGACATGTATGGTTTCTGCCAATCTTTTTTAGTAAAGGGTTTCGCCAAGTTTGCAACCCTATACTAAGACGGTTTACCCCATTATTTTTTAGTGTGCGTAACATTTTTAAAGACAAGGTTGCCGGGTTTGCTTCTATTGTGATTTCTGCATCCGCCTCTATGTTGTATTTGCCCATTGCTTGTAATATTTCCCCAATAAAATTTGGCGGTAACACCGTGGGTGTACCGCCTCCAATAAAAATCGATGTAATTTTATAATCTGCTAAGATCTCGCAATTGTCGATTTCCCTCAAAAGGGCATTTTTGTAGGGTTCGTAGTAGTGGTTGCTACAGGCAAATGTTAAAAAATCGCAATAGCCGCAACGAGCTTTGCAAAATGGTATGTGAATGTATACTCCGATATATTTAATGTCTTTTTTGGTATCTTTTTTAATGTCTTTCATTATTTATGCCGCCTGTTTTTTAGTGCTGCTATTTCCTCAGCGTAGCCCGCCACATCGTTTGGTGTTTCCAAATAAAAAGGAAGAGACACCAAGGCGGGATGATTTATAATACGTTCAAAAGCCTCCATCCCAATGTGTCCCTTACCTATTTTTTCGTGGCGGTCTTTATGGCTCTTTATCGGATTTTTACTGTCATTAATATGAACAGCTTTTAGGCGTTGCAATCCAATAATGTTGTCGAAATCTTCCAAAACTCCGTCCAAATCTTGTACTATGTCGTAACCTGCATCATACACGTGGCAAGTGTCCAGGCACACACCCATTAATTTGTTATGCTCGACTTTGTCTATTATTTGGCGTAGCTCTTCGAATGAGCGACCTATCTCTGTTCCTTTTCCTGCCATTGTTTCTAATAAAACCAGTGTGTTTTGGTTTGGGTCTAAAACTTGGTTTAGAGTGTTTGCTATTAGCTCTATACCCACACTTACCCCCTGTTGCACATGACTCCCGGGATGAAAATTATACAAACTGCCGGGTATATGTTCAAGTCTTTCTATATCGTCTTTCATCACCATTAGGGCAAACTCTCGTATATTTGGTTTTTGGGCGCAGGGGTTTAGCGTGTATGGAGCATGAGCCAAAGGTGGATGTAACCCATGTTCTTGGGAATAGGCATTAAAGTTTTGTATGTCCTCTAAGTTCAAGGGCTTTACCGCTCCGCCCCTGGGGTTGCGGCTAAAATACTGGAATGTATTGGCGGCTATAGAAACAGCTTCTTTTCCCATCGCTAAATAGCCCTTGCTTGTTGATAAGTGGCATCCTATTTTGAACATACACACCACCTCTCACATAACATACTAATATACATCGAACACGCTTTGCTTTTTGTAAGAGCCGCAAGATTTACAAGTTCTGTGTGGAGGGCGGTATTCGCCACATTTGTCACAGATGGAAAGGGTTGGGTTTTTCACGCGCCAAGCTGACGCAGTTTTCATGCGGCTTCTGGAACGAGAAATTTTACCTTTTGGACCAATCATAATTTCACCTCATTAAAATAAAAAATAAATGGTAATACAGCAAGTTAACTTTTTCTTGTCTTTTCTTCGTCTTTTTTTCGTCTTTTTAAAACCACAAAAGTTAATTTGCTTTCCTTAAAGCTGGCTAAAACTTAAGTTTTTTCAACACATCAAACCTTGGGTCTGTTGTTTCCTGTTCTTTAGTGCAGTTGCAGGGGTGATTGTTTAGGTTGCTGCCACAACCAAAACACAGCCCTTTGCATGTGGGGCTGCACAAAACCTGCATTGGTATGTGTTTGTACAAGTTTGTCATACATGTTTGGTGCAGGTCTATTTGGTTTGAATCCAGGTGGGTTATACCCTCATCTTCTCCTTGGGTTGGTCGGTCTGTTGTTTTTTTAAATCGCTCTTCTATAGAAAAGTTTATGTTACGCTGTATAGGTGTCAGGCAAAAATCGCACAAAAAGCATAAATCCGTATTGGCTTGTGCCTTGCACACAAAAAACTCTCCGTTTTTGCAGACGATGCCGATAAGGGTAAGGTCAATATTGGGGGATTGCAAATTGCTGCCTTTAAGCCCAATAGTGTGGGTCATATTAAATTCAACCGGAAACTTTTCTGTAAGTTTTGTAATATCTACAATCATAAAGGATATTATATTGTATCCCATAGGTTTTGTCAAGATGCAAAATTTTGGAACATTGTTTTATCCACACGAAAACAGAAGGGTTGCGAGTTTGCAATGTAACAAAATGTTGACAATTTTGTGGATATGTTGACAACTACCCTCCCAAAAGTGCTTCTCCTATCAAATAGAGGTTCGTGGCACCCATAGTTATCAACAAATTTTTGTTAGTTAAGTTGTTTTGTAAAAATTCAAGCACACTGCTTTCACTTTCAAAATATAGTGCTTTTGGTGTTTTTATACTTTTTTGCAAATCTTTTGAGTGTATTTCGCCCGCATCCTTTTCTCTTGCGGCATAAATGTCTAGTAGCAGAACCTTGTCCGCATCCACAAAGCATGTGGAAAAGTCCTTTAACAATCCAATAGTTCTGCTATATGTATGTGGCTGGAACAAACAAATAATTTCTTTTTGTGGATAAGTTTTGCGTAAGGTTTGCAAGGTGGACTTTATTTCTGTTGGGTGATGGGCATAGTCGTCTATGATAATTGTGCCATTTTTTGTCACTCCCTTATATTCCAGGCGGCGGTGTGGGTTTTTGTATCCATAAAAAGGTTGTATGGGCAAGGTGACTTTCAAAATATCGCACACTGCCAAGGCGGCGACAGCGTTTTCTATATTATGTTTGCCTATTAGCGGCACACTAATTTTTCGGCGTTGATAATTTATTGTTAACATAAAATCGCTGATTGCCTTTTTGCCTTTGGATTTTTGAACAAATTTACTATACATAATATCGGCAGTTTTCTGATTTCCGAAAGTAAGGACTTTTGCTGAAGTGTCGGCTACTATTTCTTTGTAGTTTTTTATGTTTTTATTTATAACTAAAAATCCCCTTGTATTGTTAGCAAAGGTTTTGAAAGATTCTTCCAACTGAGCCAAGTCTTTAAAATGGTCAGGGTGGTCATATTCCAAATTTAAGATAACCCCAATATATGGGCTGAACTCCAAAAAGCTGTCGTTATACTCGCAGCTTTCCACAACAAAATATTCGCTATCTCCCAGTTTGAAATTTCCGCCAATATAATCTACCATTGCTCCAACACTAATTGTTGGGGTTAAATTACGCAACAAATATCCTATCATAGATGTTGTGGTAGTTTTTCCGTGAGTACCGGCAACACAAACAGAATATTGATACTCTTCTATAAGTTTTCCCAAAAGCATGGCTCTTGTCCAAATTTTTATGTTTTTTTGGGTGGCGGCTTGATATTCGGGATTATCGTCTTTTATAGCTGCTGTATAAACCACAATATCTATATCGTCTGTGATATTTTCTTTGCTGTGGTTATAGTTTATTTTTATACCTTTTTTTTCTAAAACTTGGGTTTGGGGGCTTTTATCTCTGTCGGAGCCGGATACGATGTAGCCCATGCTGTTCAGGATATGTGCCAAGCCGCTCATGCTTACACCACCAATCCCAATGAAATAGATATTTTTTGCATTCAGGTTTATTTTTTTTGTCTTTTTCATATAGAACTAAAATCCTTTCTGATGACCCTTTGTGAAAATTGTCTGCTTATGAGTTTGTCTTAACATGCCTATTTATTGCCACATGCATAGTAAGTGCATTGAATATTGTTACTATATTCTACAATAAAATTTCAAAAATTGATATAGCAGGCAATTTTTTTTGTTAAATCTTACGCACAAAGCGAGGCTTAGATTATTGTGAAATTTAGTCAAATTATACCTATTATAATAAGCGATTTGGATATAATTATAGTCAAAACGCTATTTTTTTGAAAAAATGCAAAAAAACCTTTCAAATTGCTGTCAGATATGAACAAATTATGTTATTATATGTATATATAATACTAAAAAAATAATTGCATTACATAGCACTTTTCTTGGCGGTTGTCCCGGCCTCAAAAACCATAAAAGTGCTATAAAGAAGGCCACTTTAAAGTTAAATAACCATAAACTGCTACAAGAGGAGGTTCAATGAAAAAAGAAGTTATTGCTATGTTATTGGCCGGCGGTCAAGGCAGCCGTTTAGGAGAGCTTACCAGAAAGAACGCAAAGCCGGCAGTCACATTTGGTGGCAAATACAAAATTATCGACTTTTCTATGAGTAATTGTATAAACTCGGGGATAGACACAGTTGGAGTTCTTACACAGTATCAACCTTTGCTTTTAAACAAACACATTGGTATTGGTATACCGTGGGATTTAGACAGAAGGAGCGGCGGGGTAACTGTATTGACCCCTCACCTTAAAGGAGAGAGTGGTGAATGGTTTACCGGAACTGCCAATGCGATTTTTCAGCACATGGCTTATATAGACTCTTATAATCCGGAGTATATTCTTGTTATTAGCGGAGATCATGTGTACAAGATGGATTATTCTCCCATGATAAATTTTCACAAAAAAAACAATGCGGATGCCACGATAGGCGTTATGCAAGTAAGTTACGAAGAAGCGAAAAGTTTTGGAACTCTTGTGTGTGACGAAAATTTCAAAATTAATCTTTTTGAAGAAAAACCGCCGGAGCCAAAGTCTACCCTTGTTTCTATGGGAGTGTATGTTTTTACCTGGTCTGTGCTAAAGGATGCTCTTATTAAAGACCACACAATACATGCTGACAGCGATTTTGGTAAACACATCATACCTAACTTGCTAGATGAAAAGTGCGATTTGTATGCCTTTACCTTTGATAGTTATTGGAAAGATGTAGGAACGATAGATTCCTACTTTAGTGCCAACATGGATTTGATAAAAACCATTCCGGATTTTAACCTATATGAAACCTTTTGGAGTATTTATACAGATGGCGACAACTATGCTCCATCTTACTGTTCCACCGAAAGTGACGTGCGTTCTAGCTTAATATCCGAAGGCTGTGAAATAGAAGGTACCATACACAACTCTGTTCTTAGCCCCGGTGTTTTGGTAGAATCGGGCGCTATTGTGCGAGATTCTATTATAATGAAAAACTGCGTTATTAAAAAAGGCAGTTTTGTGGAAGGTTGTATTTTAGACGAAGGTGTAATAGTAGGGGAAGGAGCAAGGCTTGGTCTTGGAGAAAATATACCAAGCAAGCATAATCCAAAAGTCTATTATTCCGGTATAACTGTTATTGGAGAGAATACTACAATACCTCCAAATATTACTGTTGGCAAAAACTGCGTTATATCCGGTGCTACTACGCCGGAGGATTACAAGTCGGGCTTGCTTGATAGTGGAGAATATTTAATAAAAGAGGAGGTCGCCCCATGAAGGCTATTGGTGTAATACTGGCAGGAGGAAACAACCAAAGATTAGAAAAACTAACAACATTGCCGGGTAGAGCTGTTGCCGCCATGCCTGTTGGCAGCGGATACAGAGCGATAGATTTTGCCCTTAGCAACATGACAAACTCCGGCATAAGAAAAGTAGCTGTTATTGCACAGTTTAGCTCAAGCTCCCTGCACGACCATTTGTCTAGTGCCAAGTGGTGGGATCTTGGGCGAAAAAAGGGCGGGCTGTTTTTGTTTACACCTTTCTCTTCCAGCTACGATTCCTCATTTTTTAGGGGAACATCTAATGCGATCTACCAAAACCTACGGTTTTTTACTCGTTCAAACGAAGAATATGTTATTATCTCTTCCGGAGACAGCGTTTATAAAATGGATTTTAACCCACTCATAAATCATCATGTTGAAAGAAATAACGATATGACTATAATGTACCAGGAAAGACCCGATTTGGACGTTCGCCAGTTTGGTGTGTTAACTTTGGACAAAGACGAAAACATAATAGACTTTGAGGAAAAACCGCTAGAAACCAACCTAAAGACTATTTCTTTGGGGATTTACGTAATAAAACGTGAACTTTTGATTGAGTTATTAGAAACTACGAACAAAGAAGGTCGCTACGATTTTGTGCGCGATGTTATAGGGCGGTACAGAAAGGTTTTGAAATTTGGGGGTTACAAATTTGACAGCTATTGGAACACGCTAAACAGTATTTCCGCTTATTACAAAACAAACATGGATTTTTTAAACAAAGATCTGCGTAACTTTTTTATGAAGGAATATCCCTACATAGCAACAAAACCAAAAGACGAACCGCCGGTAAAATATAATGTTGGCGCACAAGTGTTAAACAGCCTTGTGGGCGGAGGTTCAATACTAAACGGCTGTGTAGAAAACTCCTTGTTGTTTTCGGGTGTATATGTTGGGGAACACGCATACATTAAAGGCTCTATTGTAATGCAAGGAGCTGTAATAGGAAACAATTGCGTTATAGAAAATGCAATTTTGGACAAGGATACAAGTATAAAAGACGGCACAAATATTGTGGGTACACCGGAAAACCCGGTGATAATAGAAAAAAACCGTCATATATAGAAAAAATAAGAGAAAATAGAAAAAAAAGGGGATGTATATCATGGAGATTACTCAAGTAAAAGTGCGTTTGATAAACGCAAAAAGTGAAGGTTCAAAAGTAAAAGCAGTAGCAAGTATTACAATAGACGACGAGTTTGTTGTACACGACATTAAAGTTATAGAGGGCGACAGAGGGCTATTTATAGCCATGCCTAGCAAAAGAGATGTTTTTCCTAGCACAAGAACGAGAGGTTTTAGAGATATAGCACATCCAATAAAACCGGAAACTCGTATACGTATACAAGAGGCTGTTTTGGAGAAATACGAAGTTGCTGAACAAGAAACGCAACAAGAGGTGGCACAAGAGTTGGATTAGTTTTCTGATGGGGGCAAACGTTTTGTTTTTGCCCCCTTTCCACGTTGTTTTTGTGTTATTCTGATTCTGCCGTCATTTCCGGATATAACATGTAAGCCAGCTTTTTTGCGTTACGCCCCCATTCAAAATGCTTTTTTCCGTATTCTAAAGCTATTGGTATATGTTGTTCCATAGCCTTTTTGTCCGATCTTTTAGCCATTTTTATCAGAATATCGGTGAGTTGGGGAACGTTTTGCCGTGTGTATTTTTCACCCAAAGCCCCGAAAGCAATAATATCGTCTGCGGCTTCTATATCGCTTGTGATAAATTTGCAACCGTGAAACAGTGCCTCTGCGTATACATTTGGTGTGCCGCCCTCTCTTTGAGATGTTAGGGCAAAAATTTTGGCGGCATCGTATTCTTTGTATAAATCTGCTTTGTTTGTTATGGGGCCTGTCAATATAACGCGTTTTTTTAATTCAGGGTACATGGAATATAGCTTGTTCATATCTGCTTGAAAATCGGGCTCTATGGGACCCACTAACCTAACTTTCCAAGTTGGCAGATATTTCATAATTTTTACAAAGGCGTGTATCAGATCTCCATTATTTTTTTCCGGTGTGCCTATTCGCCCAACAGTCAGTATAATATCTCTTTTTTTGTTTGCGCTTGGGTTAGGGGTGTGTCCATCTGCCCCCCCGAAAAAGGCGTTGGGTAAAAGCCTGCAAGATGCCGAAAGCAGGGGTTCAGAGTTGATTTTGTCTCTCATTTGGGTGCAAGAGGCAGCTACAATATCGCATAAATCGAATGCTTTTTTGAATTGAAAAACCGATGCTTCACCACGCTTTTGTAGCGCATTTATCCAGTGGTCAAGCCAATATCGGTTCATATCCAATCCCAAATACACCTTGCCATTTGGGTTCATTTGTTTGTATTGAGCTAAGTATACCGTTGTGTTCGGCGGGTATAGCCCGTGCAATACAAGTGCATCTATTTTGTCGTAATTGTTTTGCAAATGTTCAAATAAAAGATCTTCGTTTTTGCCTTCTTCGTATTCATCGCCTTTCTTGTCCTGTGAGGATTCTCCGTACAACACATTAAGGTCCGGCACATTTGCCAGGTTGGGGTAATCTTGCTCTTTGTCCAAAAAATACTGTGTGGCTGTAGATTTTAACTCCTTAGCTAACATATAACCCGTCAAACACTTATCTTTCATGATTTCGGTATCGCTCCAACAGCGCCAACGTTCTAAACTTGGGGTGTAGATATTTGCGGTGGGCCAAACTTTATCTGCGGGCATTGTATCTATAATCTGCTCTAGCAGTGTATCTTGGCGGCTACATATCTCTGTTCTTAGCTGTGCCCAGGTTTGTTCCTGTATTGGGGTTGATATGGATTTTACATGTTTGTCCAAATTTTCGTATAATTGTGTAGCGGCATCGTAGGACAAATTGTGGATATTGTCCATTAGCGATTCTGTTTCAGACAGAAAATCTATTATGGTATTCATTGCACTCATATGGGGATCTCCTAGATTCTTTGATTTACTTTCCCTGATTTAGCACTTTCTTAGCATTTTTTTAGCATTTTTATTGCTTGCTATAAGATAAAATCATCAACCACCAGCAAAAGTGCCGTAATTATTCCGGATATAGCATGTAGGCCAATTTTTTTGCGTTACGCTCCCATTCAAAATATTTTTTACCGTAGCCTAAAGCTAGTGGTATATGTTTTTCCATGGCTTTTTTATCTGAACTTTTAGCCATTTTCAAAAGAGCATCGGCAAGTTGGGGGATGTTGTGCATTGTATACTTTGTACCCAACGCCCCAAAAGCGGTAATGTCATCTGCGGCATCTATATCGCTTGTGATGAATTTACAGCCGTGAAATAGTGCCTCTGCGTATACATTTGGCGTACCGCCCTCCCATTGAGAGGTTAGGGCAAATATTTTGGCATCATTGTATTCTTTGTATAAGTCTGCTTTGTTTGTTATGGGGCCGGTCAGTATAATGCGTTTTCTAAGTCCCGGGTGCACAGAGTACAGTGCGTCCACCTTTGCTTGAAATTCGGGTTCTATGGGACCCACTAACCTAATTTTCCAAGTTGGCAGATGTTTTATGATTGTTAAAAAGGCTGCTACCAGCTCTTCGTTATTCTTTTGTAGGGTACCTATTCTCCCAACGGTCAGTATAATATCTCTTTTTTTGTTTGCACTCGGGTTGGGGGCATACCCATCTGCCCCTCCGAAAAAGGCGTTGGGTAAAAATCTGCAAGATGCCGAAAGCAGGGGTTCAGAGTTGATTTTATCTCTCATTGATGTGCAAGAGGTAGCTACAATATCGCACAAATCAAACAGCATTTTAAATTCACCGGCAATATTTCCACTATCTTGCAGAGAATCTACATTATCTTTCCAATTATTTAACCAACCTGAATTCATATCCAACCCTACATACACCTTGCCTTTTGGTTTCAACCGTTTATATAGGAGCAAATATTTTACTTGGGGGTATATTCCGTGAAGTATAAGTACATCCATTTTTTCGTACTCGGTGTTTAAATGTTCAAGGAAAAGTTTTTCGTTTTTGCTGTCTTTGCCTTGTGAAGATTCTCCGTACAACACGTTAAGCCCCGGTACATTGGTCAGGTTGGGGTAATCCTGCTCTTTGTCCAAAAAAAACTGTGTGGCTGTAGATTTCAGCTCCTTAGCTAACA
>WRKF01000136.1 GCA_009778165.1 Defluviitaleaceae bacterium | reverse complement strand
TTTCTCGTATGATGCACGCTTCGGCTTTTAAAGTATACGATGCTTTTTTGCCGGATGTAACAACAAAAAACCGCATGGATAAAATTAGTGCAACAGGGTATGCTTATGGTTATATTGGCGGTAGCACAATCCCCTTTGCCGTTAGCATTGCACTTGTTATGTTTGGTGGACAGTTTGGTATAGACACTGCTATGGCTGTTCGTGTGTCTGTTATAATGACGGCTGTATGGTGGGGAGTGTTTTCTATCCCTGTTTTGAAAAATGTACATCACAAACATGAGCAAGAGATACCGACGGGGGGTAAACTGCAAGTTATAAAAGCTACATGGGTAAATGCAATAGCAACAGGGAAAAAAATAATGAAAAATAAGGCTCTTAAATTTTTCATTTTTGCGTATTTTTTGTATATGGACGGTGTAGGCACAGTTATAACAATGGCGACGGCTTTTGGTGCAGAAATAGGGTTAGATACGGCAATGATGATTTCCGCACTTTTTATTACCCAACTTGTGGCTTTTCCCTTTAGCTTGCTTTTTGGCAGACTGGCAGACAAATTTGGTTCTGTAAACCTTATCACAGGTGCAATAATTATGTACTGCTTTATTTGCATCGTAGGTTTTATTATGGGGTTTGGTTTAGAAGAAAATCTGTTTGGGTATGATGTTGCTACAATTTTATTTTTTGTTTTAGCCGCCCTGGTGGGAACAGTCCAGGGAGGTATACAAGCAATTAGCCGCTCCACCTTCGGTAAACTTATTCCCCCGGAGGAAAGCGGTAATTACTTTGGCTTTTTTGAAATATTTAGCAGATTTGCAACTATTCTCGGACCGGGGTTATATGCCTTGATATTGGGACTAACCGGTAGAGCTAGCTTTTCAATTTTATCTATAATGCTGGTATTTTTTGCAGGGCTGATAATACTAGTAAGAGGCAGAAAATATATTTCGGTGTAAAACTAAATAGCAAATTAACTTTTTTGATTTAAAGGGAATAACGAAAAGTTATAGCAGTTCCGTTTTAAATTAGCCCTTTAAATTCACACTAAAACTGCTGAATTTAGGAAGCTATTCCACTTAATTTTATTTTAAAAAGCACTAGAATTAAGTGGAATAGCTATAATTTGCTATATTTGAGGCTTTATATATTTCAACAATTTACCTGAACTCGTCAATAACCATTTCAAAAGTATTGATGTAATGCTCCATAAAATGGGTAAGTTCCGGGCTATTGTACTGTTTCAAAACTTCTTCTGTAGAGGTTAATGCAGAGGAAAACTCTTTGTTTCCGGCATTTAGCTCTTTTTTGCATTTTATATAGGCACATAGCTTATCCGCTATTTTTATTATTTGTTGTTCTTCTTCCAACAACTCTTGTTTTATAGGCTTTTCGTACTCTCTTTGCAGTTCTTCCGGTAGTAGGCTTAGTAGCTTGTGAGCCGCCGCCTGCTCTATTTCTTTGTACGCTGTTTTTATATCGTTGTTGTAATATTTTATTGGTGTTGGCAAATCCCCTGTCACTATTTCGGTAGAATCGTGATAAAGGGCATATGTAACAAGTTTGTGTGTATCATAATTTTTCCCATAATAGATATTGCCGATATTACACAAAAAGTGTACAAGCCAAGCGGCTTCCAATGTGTGTACACTCAAACTTTCCGTATATGTGTTATACATTAACCCCCAACGGTTAATATAACGCATACGAAAAAGCATAGCCAAAAAATTACGCATATTTATCTTTTATCTCCATAATTTAGCACTTTTGTTGTTTTTAAAATGGGACAACTCATAGGGAAAGTGCTATATTTTCGTAGCCGGTAAAACCATTATTGTAGTATACTGTATATCCAAACCCGGGGGCAGGCTGCCAGTCCTTAAAAGTTTTTTTTCCATCATAAAATATACTGGACATAACAACGGCAATAACGCTAGCATGGGTTATTAGCAGCGCATTTTTACCTTCTTTTTTTGCCTGCTCCAGCATCTTGTAAAAAGCCAGCTTTATTCTAAACTTAAACTCGTTGTAGCTTTCGCCACCGGGGCAACGAATCTCACCGGTTTTATCCATCAACCATTTTCTGTATCGGTCAATTTTTTCTATTTCTTTAAGGCTACGCATGTCCAACTTGCCCAGGTCTTGCTCGTTTAGCCAGGGTAAGGGGGTGTAGCATACTTCACCATAAATAAGTTGTAGAGTCTGTACCGTACGCTTTAACCCGGTTGTGAAAAAAAGTGTATTTTCCCCCAAGGGGTACATGCCTTTGTCCATCAACTCAGTTATGGCTTGGACACCTTTTTTAGTGATCTCTATATCTGCCAAACCACAATACAAATCTTGCTCTATTGCTTTTGTGCTAGCGTGGCGTATTAGTGTTATTGTTATAGTTTGCATAGATAATTCAACTTCAAAATTCTATACAGAGAGTGCTGTAACACTACGCTCAAATCTATCTTTCATTTCACAAAACCTCCCCAAACTTGCAGGATATTAGAACTTTTCAGCGTTCTCACAAGCCGTATTCTTCTAAAATATCCATGTCCAAACCAAGTTCCTTTGCTATTATTGCAGTTACATCTCGCACACTGCTATATAGCTTGTGGGCATAGTCTAGTTCTTTGTTTATTGCATAAAATGTGCTGTAGCCCGGATAGTTTGTAGGATAACCGCAATCGCCTCTAAAAACTTCGGTTCGGTCTGTAAAGTTGAACCCGGGTTTTGGTGCAACTCCAAATGTGTACTTACCTGCGTATCCGCTCTCTTCTATCTCGTCTTTTGTGAGATAACGACCAAACCAGTATTGGTCGGGCATATCTAGTGGAATGCTCATGCCAAAGGCGCAACCGCCCCGCTGCAAAAAATTGTCTTTGTAAAGCACATTCAAGTTTACACTTTCATGAACATCTAGCTGGCTATGTCCGGAAAAAACAACGGTTGTTCCTCGCCAAGCCCGTATTAGCTTACCAAAGTTTTCATCCAAAGACTCCTTTGCTATTTCTAACCCTTCCCCATCTGCCCCTTCGTAACGATAAGCATGGTTATATGCAACAAGCTGAACTAATGTAAGAGCAGGTGGGTTTTTCTTTTTTAATACATCTGTCGCAACGCTTGCCATAAAATTATCCCTTTGTATTTGAGGATTTCCTGCACCTTCCATATTTTTTAAGCGAGAGCGATGTTTTATCATTGACTTCAGTTGAAAAAACTTGCTCCCATACATAAGTTGGCGCAACGTTTTGTTTTGCCCCTTTAGCGGCTGAAAATCGGGAACGTTATACCTTATTTTTGCACCGCAAGTAACCGGCCAAGGTATGGCGGCTGTTTTTAGCCCTTTTTCGTTTGCTGCATCCCACAGGGTTTTTTCCTGTATCAAATTGGAAAGCTGAACCCAAGGCAATTCGCCTCTTCTTGTTTTTGGAAAGTGGTTAGACACGATACCATGGTCTTTTGGTGGTTTCCCTGTGCTTACAGTCGTGTGTACAGGTATTGTATCAGAAACAAAAACACTCTCAACATCCCCAATATATGTAGCTCTTTCTGAAAAAGTGGCGATATTTGGGTATCTACCGCTACGCACCATTTCTTCAAAAGCCTTGTCTCCAACTCCGTCAAAGCTGATAACTAAAATACTCATAATTGCCTCCAAGGTATAAATGATTCCTTACAGTGAATATATTAACACTTTTTTCGCGTTTTGAAAAGAATGTATTTGATTTAACTTACTATGCCTATTGACATTTACGTTACGTAATAGTTTATAATGTTTTTTGTAATCGTCTTTGTAACCAAAGGAAAGGAGCTCAAAATGGAATACACCATAAACAAACTTGCTACACTGGCGGGGGTTAGCACCAGGACACTACGATATTATGATCAATGTAAACTTTTGACTCCCGTTCGTTCAAGCACCAATGGTTACCGTATATATGGGCAAAAGGAAGTAGACCGATTGCAACATATACTTTTTTATAGAGAGCTAGATGTTCCATTGGAACAAATTCACAAAATATTAGAAAACGAGGGGTTTGACAGTGAATCTGCGCTACAAGGGCATTTGTCGGCTTTGCTCTCAAAAAAAAGGAAATTAGATTTGCTAATTGCCAACGTAGAAAAAACTATATCAGTATTAAAAGGAGAAACTATTATGAAAAACAACGAAAAATTTAGCGGTTTTTCTGAAAAGTTAGTGCAAGATAACGAAAAACTGTACGGAGCAGAAATTCGCGAAAAATACGGCGATGATACAGTTAATAAATCTAACGCAAAAGTTAGGGGCATGACAGAAGATGAGTACATGGAAGTCGAAAAGCTGTCCGAGGAGTTTAACGCAGTGCTAAAAGCCGCTTTTGAGCAAGGAGACCCGGCAAGCGATTTGGCACAAAAAGCCTGTGAACTTCACAAACAATGGCTATGCTATTTTTGGGATAAGGATAGCTACAGCAAAGAAGCACACATTGGCATGGCACAAATGTATGTAGATGATCCACGCTTTACAGCTTATTACGACAAAATAGTAGTCGGTTGTGCTCCATTCCTGCGAGATGCAGTAGAGATTTATTGCAAATCTTAGCCAATTAATATTACGAGAGCGTTTGGGGGGCGAAATCCCCCCGCTCCATTAGAGTCTATTCAACTTAAAAATCAATTGACGATTTTTAAGTTGAATGGCTATATAAGCTCTACAGCCACCTTTGCATCTTTTTGAGAGAGAGCTTTTAGCTTTGCGGCTTCTATTTTTATTGCCGCCGCTATTTGCTCATGCTCTTCTAATATATGGTCTATCATATCGCCCAATGCTTTTTCATCCAAATCAGATGTGTCTACATATGTGTTTTGTTTTGCGTATTCTATAAAAAACCGCACTTTCGGATCGTAAGTTAAACCAATCACGGGTACACCAACACTAACTGCATATACTAAGGTATGCAACCGCATAGACATTACAAAACGAGTGTGCTGTATTATACCCATCAGGCTTTGAACATCGTACACACAACTGAGCAAGATGTGAGGGGTATCCGCTTTTGATATTATCTCTTTTAAGATATTGTAGTCGTTTGGGTGCATCGCAATGTATATCGGAGTCATTTTGTGGATGGTAGCCTTTTGTTTTATCACCTTGGCTATTTTTTCTGTGAAATTTGGCTCATTGTACTTCCAACTGCGACAACTCACGCCAAAATACGTTTTTGTTTCGTCTATACCCTCGGTTTTCAAAATCTCTTTAGTGGAAAGCGGTTCTATGGCAAAAGCCGGATCAACGGAAAGCACTCTTTGCGGTGTTTTGACCCCCAACCGCTCAAGTTCCATAAAAGATGCTGGTTCCCGCAAAGATATATAATCACAAAGGTTCAAAGCATGTTTTGCCCGTTTTATATTTTTTTCTTTTGCGATGGGACCGATACCGTTGCCGTAAACCATCAGCTTTAGGCCATATTTTTTCGCCAATCTTAACAGGGTTGTATAATAAACCAAACTTTTTGTACTTGTTATATCTTGTATCAACGAGCCACCGCCGTACACAAACAAACGGCAGCGTTTCATATATTTTAAAATAGCAAAAAAATCATGGCGGTTAATGGAATAAACACCGTGTTCCTCCATTGTTTGGGTCGGTTTTTTTGACAATACCAAAATTTTTATATCGTCCTTTTCTTTACGCAAATTGTCTATAACTGCCTTTAACAACGCATCATCTCCACTGTTATCAAAACCATAATAACCGGAAAGAGCAACATCAAAACTCCTGTTGTGCATTTTTTCCAAAGCTATAATATTATGGTAAATTTCTAAATGGCGTTGTTTCATGCTTTCTTTGGAAAATTTATCTTTTGCAAAAGAGTAAAGGTTTTCTCCAAGATCCTTTTGAAGGTTTTTGTCGTTGATGAGAGCAATAATCTTTTGCCCTAGAGCAATATAATCTCCTGCGGGGGCTAACAGCCCTGTTTTTTCTTCTTGTATAAGATCTGTCACACCGCCGACCGCTGTGCTTACTGTGGCTTTTTTTAACAATGCTCCTTCTAGCAATACGTAGGGAAAGCTCTCGCTGTAAGAACTTAGTACATTAATATCTATCGCGTTAATAAAGCTAAATATATCCTCTATAAACCCGGTAAAAATTACATTTTTTTCTATTTTTAGCTTTTTTGCTTGCTGACGCAGACTACTCTCTTCAGGACCCTCACCTGCCAACAAAAATACTACATTTGGGTTTGCTTTTAGCACTTGTGCAGCCGCATTTATAAAAACACTGTGTCCCTTTACTTGATCAAAACGACCTATTATACCGACCAGCGTTTTGGATTCAGCTTGGATGTTATACTGTTTCAAAAAATCCTCTTTTTGCTGAAAATTTTGAGGCGTTTCAAAATCTATTGTGTTATACACCGTGTATATTTTATCCTCATTAAAGCCGCGCGTTATAAGCATTTCTTTAAAGTTTTCAGACACAGCAACATAATAGTCTACAAACTTTAGAGCCAAAATATTAAGGCCTGTATACACATATTTTTTGTAAGGGCTGTCTGTAAAATCTAGTTTGTAGTCGCTATGTACTGTAGTTACAATGGGTATTTTTATGAAAAGACGCAAAAACATAGCAATAAAATTTGCACGAGCGCCATGAACATGAACAAGGTTATAACGTTCCTTTCGTATATGGCTTACCAGCGGTACAATTATAGTCAAATCGTTTCGATATTTTTGTTTCATCAGGATAGATTTTATTGGCATATTTTGTATTTCTTGATAAAACACCCCGTCCATAACACATACCACAGTAACGTCTATCTCTTGTTGCAACGCTAACAGGAGTGTAAAAACATGGGTTTTTGCCCCTCCTTTATCTCCGCCGGAAATTAGGTGAAGAACTTTCATGCTTGTTTTTGCTCCTTTTTTGGATTTTGTAAAGATGCCATACGTACACATGACCATAACAACCCTGTTATAATAAAGTATGTAAGCATAGTGCGAGGATAAAACCATACATGCTCTACTACACTAAACATTAAAAAACCTACCAAAGCAGATACAAGAGCGACGAGGTAGTATCTGTGGGGGGTATTGTCCCTCAAAAAAGTATGTATACCATGTTTTAGAGTGCTAAGATTATAAATCGCAACGGCTATAAGCCCTCCAATCCCCACTTCTATCCACACATTAAGCAATACGTTGTGAGCATGCATTGCGTTGCCTGCCATCTCATGGGCGTGGGCACGGTAAATCAAAGTGAAGGCTTGAGGACCAATACCTATCCCCTGCGACCAATAATTTTGCACCGTTCGCCAGGACCCTTCCCATATCCACAAACGGTATAAGCTAGACGAATCTGTGCCGATTGTGCTAAGCCGCATTAATATCACATCCGGCACAAAGGGAATAGACAAAATGGCAAGGGCAATGCCAACAGGGATAAGGCGTGGTTTAATAAGCAAAACACAGGTGCCGACAATCCCAAAAATGGCAAGGTAAGAAATTCTGGAAAATGTTAGTGCCAAAGCGGCAATAGCAGGTACAAGAAGCATTGCAAATATAAACTTTCGCAAGTTGCCTTTTGCAGTAAAAGCATATGCCGCACAAATAGGCAGCATCATTGTCAGAAATTTTGCGTAGTTATTTGGGTTTATTATTGTAGAATGGAGTCGTCCGGGTAGTCCAACATTTGCAAGAATGTCTACAAAATCTGCGCGGATTTCTATACCCATGTGGAATAACCATAACCCATAGAGAGATGTTATAACTACACTGCCAAAAATTAGCACAGCAATATTTTGTAATTTAGCTTTTGTGTCTATTATGTTAATTGCAAGAATACCAAGGGCAATGGCAGAAAACAAAATAGTTGCAACTCGCACACTATCCATGCCGCCAAATCCGGTAAAAAGGCTAACGATACAAAAAAACACATAGAGCAAAAGAGAGGCAGAAATATATCTTTTGTCTACTCCGTTATTTTTCCCCAAAAAATATTGGATTGCAAAAACTCCCCAAAAAAAGACGGCAGCTCCCAATATAAACATATTGCTCCAAAGATGGTGTGGCACTAGAACCATGCCCATTACAAACAATGCAAAAGAAAGGCTAATGTTTGCGAATGTGAGGACAACAAACCCCAGTCCCAAAAATGCAACCAAAACAATATGAAACGGAAACAAAAAGGAAAGTGCGGCAATCGCAAAAAAGAACGTCAAAAGAGCTGTATTTGCATGTTTGTGATATTTTATTTGCGGAGAAATATCTAAAAGCCAACACAAAAAACGACCGGGAATGCTTCCTAATGCAACTTTGGCCAAAAAGCTGTGGGGTATTGCACTCATGAAACTTACAAAACCAACAAATATTTTTTTGTTAATGCTTGCGTTATTTAGCGCTGCAAGATAAAGGAAAAATTTTTTTGTAACGGCAATTAGCTTTTCGGTAAGTTTTAGTGGAATTCCCAAAACAAAACTGCTATATTCGCCAACGTTTTCCTTTGCTATAAACCTAAATATTGCACTGTTTTTTGCAATGTTTAGCAAACTCTTTGCGAACTTATGGGTTAGGCTATTTTCGTACCAATAATCCAGCCCATATAAAATCTTCAAAAAATTGCGTAATACAACACTGTTCATTATTAGTTTACCTCTGCCAGATCGGATATACGCAGGGCTATAACGCTGTCTCCTACCCTTATTGTAACGGTTTGCCCAATAGCAAAACGGTTTCCGTGTATCATTAACCCATTGTTTAGAGAACCTTGGGGCAATACTATCTCTGAAGTTAGCGTGAGTTCTACCCTGTCGCCCCATTGGCTACCTATCAGCACCCCTTCCGCATTTGGATGAAACTCTAAACCTTCCTGCATTTCTATGTTTGATAACGTGCCAAAACTGAGTTCTGTGCCATGCTGAACCACTGCATCTCCTATGCTTATTGGTTCTGCCACAAATGCGTCTACTAGTGGAGCAAAAAAGCTCATGGAATATGTAGCAGTAGCTCCTCCACCTCCTACAACGGGCAACGCCGCTCCTTCTCTTGTTAAAAAAAATATGCCGGCTGCTAAAACAGCCACAACGATTAATACGTCTAAAATGTTTATTTTTCCAAAAATTTTGCCATCAGATGTCATCATAAAATCCTACCCTTTCCTTATCTCGTGTATATTCATAAAAATGTTTGTGGGACCTGCGCCCAATATAATAGTTTCTCCAACCAAAAAAGTATGCCCCATAACCCACACGCCGTTTTGCATTGGGAATCCGCTAAAAGCGGCAGTAATTATGATTTGGTAATGGTTGGGAAGCTCGCTCGCCACAAGAACACCCTGGTTGTTTGAGTGATATTCTATCGTTGGTCTGCGTTGTATATCAACAATATGACCAAAGTCTACCCCTGTTTGTACTCCAAAAACCGGATCTCCTATGCTTATGCTATCCGCCGTAAATGTTTCTAAATTTTCTATTATAAAACTCATAGTTAAAGGCTGCGGAGTTTCCAACACGCCAATGCCCCCTGTATTGCCCAGTTGCATTGCACCAAACACTACAATTGTGATAATAACGACCACAACAAATATGTCAATTAAGCTAACATATCCAAAGAGCTTTCCTTTCTCGTCTATCATACATCCTCCTGCTATTGATTTTGAAAGTAAATATCGCTAATTTAATACCCACGCCATACACTAAATTAGCGAAGCACTACAATTATAGCATATTATAGCATACCTTTGCCGTAATTTTCAACTCAAGTTAAGAATTGCAACAGAATGGCACAATATGGGGGTTCGAGTACAAATTCGTTCCATTTTGTTTTACTTTTAATTATTTGGAAAAGTGCCATTGCCATTGATATTGCCATTGATTATACCAAAAATTAACGCCAATTTCAAATTAGGGCGTGTTTCCACCACGACAAAAGTGTGAAAGTTTTTAGGGAAAATCTTTCACACTTTTGTCGTGTGGTTGCAGTTTATCTATTTTCGATTTCCAATCCAAAACAGTTGAGCTATAACCCCATATCTGCTATAATGAAATCAGAAGCATTAAATGCACGAAAGGGACAGCAGGCAAAACCCTTTCAAGCTAAACCAAAACCGCAAAAAATGGAGGGCTATAGTTGTGAACGCAGAACCACCCGAAACAAAAGAGCAGTATGAAGATATGCCAGATGTACCGACACAAACAGAAAGCATAGAAGAAGCCTTTATCCGTATTATCGGCCGCCCGAGGCGTAAATATACACAACAAGAAATTGACGAAGCCAGAGAAAACCTCGCCCTAATGAATGACCGTTTGTTTGCCGCTACTTTTATGGAAAACAAAAACAACCACATAGTAACGGGTATAGTCAATTCTGTTAGGAAAATACACGACCTTGCCCCAATACCGCCAATAGAACAAACCAAGGTGCAAGATCTGTCCTTATTTGACGTGCTTGGCCGTGGCATGATAGGTGATTTAACAGGCTGGGGTAAGATGATAAGCATTGCCATAGAAGCACAAAACAGCAAACAAGACGGTTATGCTGTGCGAGGGACATTAACGACAGGCAATGCTATGCGGGTTAATTTTAATATAGGCGACGACTATACCGAAGCCCCCGATGTAGTAACAATAAATTTTCTGAATTTTAGGCTACCGGAACTTAAAAACAGAAAAATGTTTTGTTCCCGCATAATAAGTGCAGAATACGAAAGCCGAGAGCTTTTCTTGGCTGACAAGTATTCCACGTACTATGTTGAGTTACCTAAGATGAATGATTTTAAAAAGTCAGACTTACCGATAGGATACCACGACCTTTGGGATTTGTGTTGTATTTTTAAAACCAAAATAAAAGAACATGAGGAGGAGATTAAAATGCAAGCTATAACCAACCCTGTCGCAATAGAATTAGCAGGCGAAATCAGAAAAGCCGCAGCTCCTAATGAGCTTGTTAACGATACTTTGAATAATAGATGGAATCTTGAGGATTTTCGTAAGCTGGTTGAGTGGCATGAACGGAAGGCGGTAGAAGGAATGATAATCACGGCTCTTCAAAATAGTGTCCCAATCCGGGCTATTGAAGCTATGTGTAAGAACGCAGGGATCACAGAAGCCCGTCTTGCTGAACTGAAAAGTCAAGTGCAAATGGCTTAACCTCACGAAAACGCATGAAACGCATGAAATCTCCATGGGTTGCCGCCCCACGGTGAACGAAAGAATAACTTTCATTGTAAAAGTCTGTTGTCTTTTTTGGACAACAGACTTTTTGGTGTGCCACGCATGGCGAATATCTATAGCATCTCCGTATTTAATTGCCCTTATGAAACGACCGTGAAAATGCTTTGCACAAAAAGGAAGCTAATAAAAATGTCTCCAAAAAACAGCCCACCCATAACTCCCCCGCATAGGAAAGGTCCAAAGGGCATGTATGCCCCTCTTTTGGCACGTCCTGTTACAATTAGCCACAAGGCAAAAATTGCTCCGGTAGTAAATGCAAAAAAGAAAGCCACAAGCACCAACTGCCAACCAAGCAACAACCCACACGCAGCCATTAGTTTTACATCGCCGTATCCAAACCCATCTTTGCCGGCTATTATTATTGTGAGCCGATCTACTATGAGTAACGGCAGCCCCCCCGCCAAAAGCCCAAACAGAGAAGCCTGCCAATCGGGCGGAGTTGTGGGTAGCCACAGGGCAGACACAACCCACAATATCCCTAGCAGGGCAATAAATATATTTAATCCATCCGGTATTAGCATCGTTTTTGCATCAATTATCGCTACACACAAGAGTGCAAATGCCAAAAGAGCCAATGGAACAGCATCCCAAAAAGGGAAAGCTATCGCAACAGCAAGCCACAGTAGCCCACACGCAAGCTCAACCAAAGGATAACGCAGGCTTATTTTGGCACCGCAACGGCACTTGCCACGCAACAATATATAGCTAATCACGGGGACCAACTCCCACGGGGAAAGCCCCCTGCCACAGTCAGGACAATGGCTGGGGGGGCTTATTATACTAATTCCCAAAGGGATACGATGTATTATTACATTTGCAAATGAGCCAAAGATTATCCCCATGAAAAAAAAGTAAAGTGGCATTAGTCATCGTCGGTAATGACGTTGGTGGTACCACCGTCGCCGACGGTGCCGTCCCTGTTGGCAACCCAAAACGGTTCATCTTCACTTCCGCCGTTAATAACCATTTCAAGAGCAGAGTTCGCCCGGGCTTCACTTTCTAAAACCACATCAAAGTGCATGGGGTACATAATGGCCTCCTCGTGAATTGAGAAACGAAGGCGGTAAGCTCCTCCGCCCAATTCCAACCCATCGCGATAAGTGCTGGGTAGAGCTACTCCGGAACCTGCAGTTATCCTTTCATCTGATGGAGTTCCGGGAGACGCATTTCGGTTGTTTATAGCATGGGCTATTTGTTGAGCATCAGACAAAATAGCTTGTTGTGTTATTTGGTCCGAAATGTTAGAAAAAGCTACCATGGCAAGACCGGATAACAACGCTATAAGACCAACCACAACAATGATTTCTACTAGCGTAAAACCTTTTTGGTTTTTGTTTTTTTTGCTTTTTTTGTTATCTATGATTTGTTTCATAATTTTCATCATTTTTATACCTCTCTTTTAATAAATGGCTAGTTTAGCATTAATTCCAACATGCCAAACATAGGCAACAGCACCCCAACGAGTATTGGTGCAATCAGCACAGCCAACAATATAATAAGGGCAGGTTCCAACATAGACATAAGTGCCTGTAGTGCCAAGTCTGCCTCGTCATCGTAAAAGTCTGCGGTTTTTAATAACATCTCGTCTAATGTTCCGGACTCTTCTCCAATACTCGTGGAGTGTATAATAAGCGGCGGAAATATCCCTGCCATCTCTAATTGGCCACTTAACATTTCCCCTCTATTTACACCTTCTATTATTTTATATATCTGTTTTTCTACATATTTGTTTGAGATGGAACGTGCAGTTATATTAAGTGCCTTGCCAATGGGGACACCGGCACCGGTCAAAGATGCCAGTGTGCGGGTAAACCGAGCAGCATACACTTTTGTTATAAGTTTACCAACAATCGGCAACCGCATTTTGAGCTTGTCCCAAGCATTTTTTGGGATTTCAAAGGCAAGCAACACCCTAAAACCAATGACAGTTGTGGCAATAGCACCAATAACAACATACCATTGTGCCACCATAAAATCTCCGGCAATTATTATAGATTGTGTGAAAGCCGGTAGCTGTGCTCCCTGTTGCTCATATATACCCGCAAACTGGGGTACAATAACAGTGAGCAGAACTATAACCAAGGCAAGCATAACCAAAAGCACTATAGTTGGATACACCATGGCACTTTTTACCCTGCCGTTCAGCTTGGCGGTACGGGTAAAAGCGTTGCCTGCACGTTCCATACAGTGATCCAAACTACCGCTTTGCTCCCCCGCTTCTACCATGCTGGTAAATATAACGGGAAAACTGCCGGTATATGGTGAAATAGCCTCCGAAAGGCTTGAACCCTTTTGCACTTCTTGTAAAATACGTGCGGTTAATTTTTTTAACAAGGGGTATTCTGTTTGTTGTTGTAAAATATCCAGCGAACGTCCAATAGGCACACCGGATCGTATCATGGCAGCAAACTGCCCACAATAGGGAGCTAAAAACTTTAACTTTATTTTTTGCACAAAAACCGCTTCTTTTGTTTTTTGCTCTTCTATAAAAACAGGATAAAAATTGCGTTGACGCAACAAATTGGCTACACTTGTTGTGTCTGCCATGTTATACTCCCCTTTTATTTTTTCGCCGGCAATGTTTACAGCAGTGTAATTATATTTTGGCATATCCATCACCCTGGGGAGGTATAGCAGTTTCGGTTTAAATTAGCCCTTAAATTTGCACTAAACCTGCCGTATTGTAGGAAGCTGTTCCACTTAATTTTATTTTGAAAAGGGCTGAGATCAAGTGAAACAGCTATACTATTATACTCCTTGTACTATAGTTATTAACTCGTCTATTGTTGTTTTGCCCGTAGCAATAAGCTCCAATGTGCTGTCACGTAATGTAACCATTCCCTGCTGTCTTATTGCATAGTTTTTGATTGTGTCGTAAGATGCACTGTTATGTATAAATTCCCGTATGTTGCCATCAAACACTATTATCTCGTGGACAGCTGTACGCCCTCTGTAGCCCAAATGACCGCAAGACAAGCAACCGACTCCCTTATAAAAAGGGGTGGATTGAGCTGTCCAGTCATCTATACCTGCTGTGTTTAACTCAGCTTTTGTTGGTTGATACTGAGTTTTGCAATCTCTGCATATAACCCTCACAAGCCTTTGGGCTACAACACCCACAACAGCAGAAGCAACCATATATGGCGGTACTCCCATATCTGTAAGGCGCATAACAGATGCAACGGTGTCTCTGGTGTGCAATGTACTCAAAACCAAATGTCCCGTAACAGCGGCTCGCATCGCTATCTCTACGGTTTCGGTGTCACGTATTTCACCCACCATTATTATATCGGGATCCTGACGTAGCATGGCTCTCAACCCGCCGGCAAAGCCTAACCCTGCTTTTGGGTTAACTTGCACTTGGTTAATACCATCCATTACATATTCTACAGGATCCTCTATTGTAGATATGTTATCACGACTATTGTTCATTTCTGATAGCATTGCGTATAGTGTGGTACTTTTACCACTACCGGTAGGGCCTGTTACCAAAACAATACCATGAGGTGTTGTCAGTAATCTGTTAAATTTTTCTAAATTAGATTCCGTAAAACCCAACCGACTCTTTGGCACATAAAAGGAGCTGCGGTCAAGCAACCGCATAACAGCCTTTTCTCCGTGGATGGTAGAAATGATTGAAACACGAACATCCACATCTTTGTGCATTACTTTTATGTTAAAACGACCATCTTGAGCTGCTCGATGCTCTGCAATATTCATGCCCCCCATAATTTTAATACGGGCGACTATTGCGTTTAGTGTGTGTGAAGGGGTACGCAGCACATTGTACAGCACACCGTCTATACGCATCCTAATCCGAACATCTTCGCTTGTTGGCTCCACATGTATATCGGACGCTCCCTTGGAAACAGCCTGGTCTAACATGGTGTTTACAAGACGCACAATGGGAGCAGAACCAACATCATCAGTGATGGTTGCAGCTTGTTGTTGCAGTAAGCTATCGTAGTCTACAGTTTGGCCATATTCAGACAAAGCCCTTTGCACGACTTCATTGCCATACACACGTTCTATATGTGCCTCTATACTCTTTGCCGAGGCTAACATGGGTTTTATTGGCATTTGAGAAGCCGTTTTTACTTGACCCAATGCGGAAAAGTTGCGCGGGTCGTCTATGGCTACGTACAGTGTGCCGTCCTCTATTTTTACTGGAACAACAACATTGTGCCTTGCCAAATCTGCAGGAAAACAATTAGCAATATTTATTGGTATGTCCGCTCTGTCCAAATCTACATATGGAACTCTGTGTTGGTTTTCTAAAACCCTCAAAAGCTCCTCTTGAGTAACATGGCGTTTTTCTACAACAACCTCCCCAAGGCGTTGACCGGTAGAGCGGCTTATCTCAAGGCAGTCAGATAAATCTGCAACGGTTAAAAAACCGCCTGCCACAAGGAGTTCGCCAAGAAACATTTTTTTTGCCATAAAACTCCCCTCCTTTTTTTCTAACACCGGTGTGTGTAACCGATAGGTAAGCTAATGACAGAGACTAAAACAGTCCCTCTCCCAAGAAAGGGTTGGAAGCAATTGTAGCATAAAACTTTCAAAAACGCAAGGTTTTGGAAACGAAAAAAAAGCCCAAAAATATGCTTTAAAAATTTTCGGAAATTATGGGCAGAAAATTGTGAATAGAAGGTGAAAACGGCGAAAAGCCTTGGGTTTGAATTTCAGAAATAGCTTTTAGAGGTACTTTCTAATGCGAACTTTGAAACTCTCTATTTCACCCCCGATGTGTGACTCTATGTCATCCTTTATATTCAGAAAAATATTTTATGAATTTTATGATCAGAAAGATAACTTCATTGTACAGTATACTCGGCGACAAAACAAGGAGAAAATGCCCGAGTGCCGAGTGTCCGGATGGGGTATATTAACTTTTTTGAATGCAAATTGGACAAATCGGCTCTTTTATAGTAATATATATTAAACTCAAGTATCCTGTGAGTGGACGTAAAACCTATAAAAATCAGGAGATACCATATGAATGCGATGAATGCCACAATAGATTTTCTATCAGAAACAGAACCGTTAATGGATAATATCCACGATTTGTCCTACGATGCCGCTACACAATTATACAAAAATTTGGACAAACATGTAAAATCCATACCAACCCCAATAAAAGAACAAACCC
>WRKF01000135.1 GCA_009778165.1 Defluviitaleaceae bacterium | reverse complement strand
TTTGGCAATTTTTGGTAATTTCCGGAATATTTATTCCCGATGTGCGAGAATGTGTGGGTTTTAATGGGGTGCTTAACCCCACGTTTACTTGTAGAGGATAATAAACCCAAGCACATTAATTGTACGATTGCCCAAAAAGTTTTTTGGTTTTTTTGTATTCGCACTTTTACGGAAAGGTGCTTTGCTACATACCGCACGGATAGATAATCCGGAGTATGAGCAAATCCCGGTAAAACTGATTGCCAAAAATCAAGCCAATTCCCCTTGCCTTTTCTGGAATTATTTTAACATAGTTATTTGATGTTGTCAATTATTTTTTCAAAAAAAGCGTTTTTTCGGGCTTTGCGGGCATATACTAATATCAAAAAAAAAAAAAAACAATAGTATTTTTATATAAAATTATTGTTTGTTATCAACATAATTTTATGCATATTGCACAATTATAATTTGTTCTTAGTTCAAATTCGTCTGTATTTGCGACAAATAAAAAAATCCAGCAACTTTTTTGCAACAATTTTTTCGATAAAAATTTACGGATTTTTTGGGTGGATTTTTGAGGGGAAAAACGTGGATAGGGAAGGGGAAAACGGTGTTATAATGGGGTTTTAGAACAAAATTAGAGCCGTTCTAATGCGAACTTTGAAACTCTTTATGTGAGACTCTATGGCTGAAGCGATGTGTGGATGGGCAGAAAATTTTTTGCTACGAGAAATATTATTGTTTATTGAATGTTATTATTATATGCATTATATAACAGACAGCTTGAACAATACAAGAAAAAAATTTCAAAATTTCAATATGCGAGATACAATTAAGTTTTGGTATTGATTTTTTGCATTGATTTTTGGTAAAAAATTGAAAAACTATTGATTAACTTTGGAATAAATGATATAATAAATGGGTAACTTTGTCAGTGAATACATTTTAAGGAGGAACAAATGTCAACAAAAAAGAAAGTTTTAGCAGTTTTGCTTGCACTTACGCTAGTATTGCCGGGTGTCAGCAACATTTTTGAGCGACAGGTAATAGCCCAAACCGCAACTTATCAAGCAGATATAGTAGTGGTTGGTGGGGGGCTTACCGGACTCACCGCAGCTTTGCAAGCTGCACAAAACGGAGCAACAAACGTAGTTATTGTAGAACAACTACCAATTTTGGGTGGGGTGGGGCTACAGGCATCCGGTGGGATAAACGCAGCAGAATCCCGCTACCAAATAGAAATGGGTATTGGACCTACAAGGGCAGAAAACTTTGAAATGACGCGTGGTACGGGCATTATAGAAGATATATCCCTGCTGCACACACTCATAGACAATGCTGCCTATGCTGTTCATTGGTTAAACGACTCCTTTGATGCCGGTTTTGTAGCCACAACGATGACCCAAGAGCGGGCACACCGCCCTGCCAGCATGGGGCTGGAGTTTGATATGGCAAACCCGGGGGTAGGTTATTATCTAATGAACGCCTTGCTTCGTGGTTTAGTGGAATACGATATTCCTGTAATTTTTAACACACTAATAACGGAAGTGCTTGTAAACAACAACGGAGATGTGGTAGGAGTTGCCGGTGTTCGTACAGACGGGACCACTGTTACAATAGAGGCTTCCGCTGTAATACTTGCAACAGGAGCATACGCTTCCATGTCCGGAAATAGCCCAATAGCAGAAGGTCCTTTTGTGGAAGCGCTCACAGGGGCAGAGTTAAACAATATTAGGATAGAACACATGAACTACAGGCGTGTTGGTGCCGGTGTTGCCGACTTGCCGCAATTTAGAGGTTCTGCTTTGCAGTTGGCATCAAATGTGGGCGGGGACACAGCAGGTTTTCAAAATCTAGTAATAAGACACCTTGCTGTTTTGCCGTTGGAGCCGGGTCCCACCACACCTCACAACTTCCCCGGAGGACTGATTCACAACGGTGCGATAATAGTAAACAATGCGGGTGAGCGTTTCGCAAACGAAACGGCAGGAGTAAGATCCCTAGCTTACGATTTACTTAACCAACCGGGTGCTACATTTATCGTTTTTGATGATTCCGCAAGAAACGCCGTTCCGGATGTAGAAGTATTAATAGAAGAAGGTCTGATACATATTGCCGCCAATGTTGCACAGTTAGCGGGGCTTATGGGCGTTGAAGCACAGCCTCTGACGGCAACATTTGAAGCTGCGGGTATAAGCGGTTCTAGTTTTTATGCAGGCATTGTGAACGGTGTTGTTGCCGGCGGTACAGTTGGATCAGGCGGTGTAAAAATAAACACTAACGCAGAAGTTATTAACACAGCCGGTAACGTGATAGCCGGATTGTATGCTGCAGGACCGGCTGCCGGCGGTGTTTTTGGCGGAGCAGCAGGTGGTGGAAACACATTACCCGAAGTTTTTGTGTTTGGACGCATTGCAGGTGCCAGTGCAGCCGCTTTTGTTGACAACACCCCCGCTACCATAGCTTCTAACCACATAACGCAACCACCAGCCACCCCACAAGTAAGCGCAGACTTCCCGAACGGAACACACACAGGGGTAGGTCTTGGTTTTGGCGGTGTAACAGAGCTTAGTGTAACAGTTGCAAACGGACAAATAACAGAAATAGAAGTTTTAGAAACAGACGATACAATAACATACTTTAATTTTGCGGCTTATGGCACTATTGACCGTGTTGGCGTAATAACCCAAATCATACGAAACCAATCTACAGATGTTGATGTAATATCCGGTTCTACTCAGTCCAGCTTGGCTATAATGCGTGCTGTAGAGGATGCTGTAGGTGGGGGAGGAATCGCCGTAGCACCGGAAGAGGCTGAAGGTGAAGAAGAACCACAGGAAGCAATAGAAAGTGCAGACGGTGTTTTTACAGGCTCTGCCCGAGGCTACAGCCCCTATTATGACGGAACCCCAGAAACTATTTCTACTGTAGTTGTAGAAGTTACTGTAGTAGACGGTCTTATAACAGAAATTGAAGTAATAAGCCATGGGGATTCTACTGCGTTCATGATGATGGCTTCTCTTCAAGTTATACCTAGCATAATAGATACACAAAACCCCAATGTAGACGTGATGAGTGGGGCAACAGGAAGCAGCTTAGGTATTATTCAAGCGGTTATAGATGCTCTTGAAACTGCTCCGTAAATTTTTTGATTTTTTATAGGGTTTTATAGGGTGTAAAAAAATGCTTGCTTAAAGCAAAAATACGACACAAAGAGCAGACGTTGTCCGTTCCTTGTGTCGTATCACTTTTATGGTTTTTTATGGTTGAATCACTCTAAATGGCTATACCCTTGTGCATTAGCTCACGGTAAGCTAGCACTCCTGTAACAGTTTTTGCATCTTCGATTTCCCCTGAAAAAATTTTTCTTTTAACTTCTTCTATCGGCATTAGAATCACCTCTACCTCTTCTCCCGGGTCTAGGTTTTGAACGCCTGGGGTTAGGTTTTGTGCCAAATAAATAGAATGTTTTTCTGTGCTGTAACCTACACTTTTGTACATTGTAATGAGTTTTCTAACATCGGTAGATGTATATCCCGTTTCTTCTCGCAGTTCTCGGATTGCACAGTCCTGTGGGGTTTCCCCCGGTTCTATAATCCCGGCAGGAACCTCCAACACATATCTGCCGGCTGCGTGGCGGTACTGACGCACAAGCACGATGCTGTCTTTTTGGTAAATAGCTAACATGCTGGCACCCCCTCGGTGTACCACTACCTCTCGTTGAGCTTTTTCTCCTGTCGGCAATATTATATCTTCTACTTTTGCTTCAAAAACACGACCTTTAAACATTGATTTACTTTCTATAACTTTGTGCAAAATTGCCTCCTATTCCAATTAATATAGATATGATTTTTCAAAAGTCTAAACTGTTTACTGTGCGAGGAAAGGGTATTACATCCCTTATATTTTCCATTGCCGTAATATACATTATTAAGCGTTCAAAACCAAGCCCGTACCCTGCGTGGGGTACAGTTCCAAACCTACGCAAATCGACATACCAGCTATAATGCTCCGGATCTATGCCCTGGGCTTCCATTTTTTTTATTAACACATTTTCGCGCTCTTCCCTTTGGCTACCTCCTATCAGTTCACCAATCCCGGGTACGAGCAAATCTGTTGCGGCAACTGTTTTGCCGTCATCATTAAGACGCATGTAAAAAGCCTTTATGTCTTTTGGGTAGTCGGTAACAAAGACAGGTCCTTTGTAAACCTGCTCCGCCAAATATCTCTCATGTTCCGTTTGTAGTTCCTTGCCCCATTCCACCGGAAACTCAAACTTTGCTTTCCCCTCTTTTATAGCGGCTTGTAAAATTTCTATTGATTGTGTATATGTTACTTTTTTAAAATCAGCTTTTACAAGGTTTTGCAAATTCTCCACCAAGCCTTGTCCGTTTACCCCTTCCAAAAACTCCAACTCGTCCTTTGCTTGCTCCAACACATAACAAATGATGTGTTTTAGCATATCCGTTGCCAATTCTATTATATCGTCAAGATCCGCAAAAGCTATTTCCGGCTCAAGCATCCAAAACTCTGCTGCATGGCGTTTTGTGTTAGAATTTTCTGCTCTGAAGGTGGGGCCAAAGGTGTACACATTTTTGAAAGCCTGGGCAAAAGTTTCGGCAGATAGTTGCCCGGAAACCGTGAGAAACGCCTTTTTGCCAAAAAAATCTTCCTCCGGAGGTAGTGTTGGGTTTGTAGCAACATGGAACATTTCCCCCGCTCCTTCGGCATCAAATGGGGTGATGATTGGGGAATGCACATGAACAAAACTCCGCTCGTTAAAAAACTGGTGTGCAGCGAAGCCGGCAAGGGAACGTATTCTAAACACTGCCAAAAATATATTGGCTTTTGGACGTAAATGGGCTATTGTCCGCAAGTATTCTCGGGTATGGTGCTTTTTTTGGAGAGGGTATTCTGCCGGGGACTTGCCAATAACCGTTACTGTCGTTGCCTTTATCTCGTAACTTTGCCCTTTGCCTAAGCTCTCTACTAGCGTCCCCTCTACCTTCACAGAGGCTCCTGTGCTTATTTCTTCTACAGCAATCTCCTGTGGGTCAACAACAATCTGTATTCCTTTTAAAGACGTTCCGTCGTTTAAGTCTACAAACGCCTTTCCTGCCCCTTTTCGTATGCTCCGTACCCAACCGCAAAACTGTAGGGTTTGTTCCATTAATTTGGTGTGATCTTCATGTATTTTTTTGATGTCTGTCATTTTATTGGTCCACTCCTCAACGTAGTACATAGCAAATTAGCTTTCCTTAAATTAAGCGGAATAGCTATAATCTGCTCTCATTAAAATAAAATAAAATTAGCAAATTTAGCACTTTGTGATTTTTAAAGTTGGGACAACTTCTAAGAAAAGTGCCATACAGCATATTATACAATATATGCAAAAAATATGCAAAAAAATTCAATTGCAAAGATTATAAAGGTTACAAAGAATCTAAGACACGGAAATTAGCCTTATCAAAACAAAAACAAAAACAAAATTTTTTCTTGATTTTTTTTCGGAAATATTGTATAATATTTCTATGTACTTGTAGCTCAGTAGGATAGAGCAACCGCCTCCTAAGCGGTAGGCCGTGGGTTCGAATCCCTCCAAGTACATCAGCATAAAGGAGAGAACTCGATGAATTTGAAAGTGTTAATAGCAGCTTCGGAGGTCGCCCCCTATTCCAAAACAGGAGGGCTTGGAGACGTTATGCACATACTGCCCCAAGAATTACGCAGCCAAAATGTGGATGCCCGTGTGGTTTTTCCAAAATATAAGAGCTTTTCTAAATTTGAAACCGTGACCCAAATTCGCAAGTTTTCCATTGGTATCAAATGGAGTCATTGGGACACACAGGTTTTTCAAGTAGACGAAGTGGAGAAGGGTGTGTATGCCATTGGCAATGACCATTTTTTTGACCGAGATAATCTATATGGCTACGAAGATGATAGTGTCAGGTTTTATTTTTTTACCATGGCACTCTTCGAGATGCTAAAACAGATAGATTTCAAACCGAATCTGATACATTTTAACGACTGGCAACTGGGCCTCGGCAGCTTTTACCTGAAAGAAGCTGTTGTTGATGACCCCTTTTACAAAGATATAGCTACAGTTTTTAGTATACACAATATTCAACATCAAGGTAGTTTTAACCCGGAAGTTTTGGACACTTTAGACATTTCTAAATATTACTTTAACCACGAAATGTTAGAGCATTATGGGAAAGTTAGCTTTATGAAGGCGGGGATTGTATACAGCGATACCATCACAACCGTTAGTAAAACTTATGCAAAAGAAATACAAACCCCCAACTACTCCTATGGTTTGGATAAAGTGCTAACTCACAGAAAAGACGATTTGTACGGCATTTTGAACGGTATAAGCTACGACGATATTAGCGGAGGTATACCAAAAGACCGAGATTATTTGCAGGAACGGGTGGGATTGCCCATTAAAAATGTGCCTGTTCTTGCCCTTATTACCCGTCTTGTTGAGCAAAAAGGCATAGATATTATTGCTGTAGCATTGGACGAAATACTTAGCCATAACCTACAACTGGTGGTTCTTGGCACAGGAGAAGACCGCTATGAGAAGCTCTTTATGGATTACTCGCAGCGGTATGAAAATTTGGCATCCCATATTTATTTTAGTACAAAATTATCCATAGATATTTATATGCACTCTGACATGTTTTTGATGCCGTCGCTTTTTGAGCCTTGTGGGCTTGCACAAATGATAGCGATGAAGTATGGTACAATACCTATTGTACGCAAAACCGGCGGCTTGCAGGACACAATACAACATTTTGATATCGAAACAAAAACAGGCAACGGCTTTGTTTTTGAAGATTATGATGCAAATGGCCTGATGTGGGCTATAGAACAAGCATTAAAAATTTATAGAGAGCCTGCACATTGGGGTTTGGTTGCTAAAAACGCCCTTAACAGCAAATTTACAGACGAAAATATGGCAAAAGAGTATATAGATTTATATGAAAATACAATCAAAAAAGTCAAAAAAGCTGCTAAAGCAAAGAAATAGAAGGGTTTAGTGTGTGAAAAAACTTATTATTTTCGCCCAACTGGTTTTGCTTATGTTTGCAACCGGCCGAAATCCGTCCCAAAACAACGAGACAGAGGCCGGGTTTTCTGTTGGAGCTATTTTGTTGCAGTACACCTTGGGAGAGCGACCTTCTGTTTACACTTACAACAATCATATTTATTTTGCTACAAACAGGGGTGTTTTCTATTTTTATGGTCATACACAAAGATGGAATCACCCCCATACTAAAGAAGAGGCGATTTTGGTGGGAGAAGGTCCTTATATTGCTTTATGGCAACCGGGGCACAACGAAGCGATGATTTTTGAACCTATCGGTTACAGCTTTACCCTAAATTTGGGTTGGCCCATTTTGAACCTTACTATCAATTCCCAAGGTTATACTTCTGTAATCATGGAACACAACGAAGTATATTACATTTTTGTCATCGATTCCTATGGTCAAGAAATATTTGCTACTACTATTAGCGATATAAATATTTTTCCCACAGGGGTCGCCCTTAACCGAAACCTATTAGCTGTTAGCCTTTTGGACGCAAACCATCCCAACATAAGCTCCCATGTGATGTTTTTTGACACTTCCCAAGGGGCGATAGGTGCCACAAATTTGGAGCAGAGCATAATATCCACAATACAATTTGCGGGGGATGTTCTTTTTGTCGTGTCCCCAACAAAACTTATGGCTATTGATAATGGGTTAAATATTTTATGGGAAAAGGAAAAACATATACAAGACATCGTTTTTGATAGTGCTTTGGTGGCAGTTTTAACGTATGATGGTGTTAGCTTTTTTAATCACCGGGGTTATCGGCTTTGGCATTATAATCCACAAGCTCCCGTTACATATTTTGGGGGTGGGCTAAACCATGTTATTATTGGTAAGGATAGACAATTTTTTGCCATAGATTCTGCCGGAAACACCCAGTGGGAGTTTGTATCTATACCCGAACCGCTGGAGCTACACTTTTTGAACAGTATCCAAAGGATTTTGTTAAAAACTCCAATAGAGGGACAGTTGCTGGAGAAATAGAAATGTTAGATATTGTAACAGTTTTGATAATAATTTTAAATATCGCTATTGGGGTTAAACGTGGATTTATAAACACGGTGCTCGGTATAGCTATTTTTGTGTTGGCTGTGTTTTTCACGAGGGCGTTACACGGACATTTGGCTGCATTCTTGGTCACAACCCCGCTATACGACACTGTTTTTGAGTGGGTTGTACAACAACTGGCTCTTGAAGATATTGCGGGAGATGTGGTTCACGGAGCAGCGGCAGATATACAAGCCCAAATTGTACAAAACATGCCCATGGCAGGGTTGCTTGTTGGCTTAATAGACATAGAAATTATACAAATAGGCAATTTTGTGAACATTAGTGCAATAGAGATGCAGATAGGAGGTATGATTACAGACGCCATAATAAATATTGTTAGTGCATTAATTTTGTTCTTTTTCTTTGTTTTTGGCTTCCGTATAATCGCCTCTGTTATAAATTTGATTGCAATGTTACCTATCATAAGAGGTGTAAACAGAAATCTTGGAGCTAGCCTTGGAGCATTTATGGGTATTGTAACGGTTTGGTTGCTTCTTATTATATTTAATCTTACTATGGTGCGACAGGGCAATATATTTGAATATCACCTATACGCATCTACGATTACACTGTGGTTAAACGAAAGAAATTTTTTGTTTTCGCTGCTGATTAATTTGGCACCTTTTTGATTTTTCGCTTGGCAAGACACTAGAAGAATAATGAAACTGCGGGGGCTACCCCCGCACCACGGCGCCCCGCAAGGGGGGCAAGCTCCCTTTGCCCCCCGCTGTGGCTTTCAGCCCCAAAGCTGTTTATTCAACTGTCACACTTTTAGCTAAATTTCTGGGCATATCCACATCGCAACCGCGCTCCACCGCTATATAATATGCAAACAACTGTAGAGGTATTGCGGTTAGGGTTCCGTAAAACAATGGGTTTGTAGCCGGCACAAAAACGATGGTATCCTCTGTTTCTAACTTTGTGCCTTGTGCCGCTATTATTATGGCTTTTGCACCACGGGCTTTTACTTCTTGCAAATTGCTCAAGGTTTTTTCCAATACATGGCTCGCTGTTGCTACAGCAATAACGAGGGTGTTTTCTTCTATCAATGATATTGTACCGTGTTTTAACTCCCCTGCCGCATAGGCTTCGCTGTGTATATAGGATATTTCTTTTATTTTTAAAGACCCTTCCATAACAGCGGCATAATCTACGCTGCGGCCTATAAGAAAGGCGTTTTCGTGTTTAGCATACTCTTTTGCCAGCTGCTGTATTTGGCTTGTGTCTTTTAAAATTTCCGACACTTTTTTGGGCAAGTCGGCAATTTCTTGTATCAATTCCTTCTCTTTTTCGCTAGTTAGCAAATTCCTTTTTGCTGCCAATTTTACCCCTATCAAATACAGAACCGCCAATTGAGCAGAATAGGCTTTTGTGGTGGCTACGGCGATTTCCGGCCCTGCCCATGTGAAAAGAGGGTAGTGGCACTCTCTAGCAATAGAGCTACCCAGCACATTTACAATTGCCAAGGTTGGGATTCCTTGGCTTTTGCCGTGACGCAAGGCCGCTAGGGTGTCGGCTGTTTCTCCGGATTGGCTAATTATTATAATGAGGTCGTTTTTATCCAAAATTGGGTTTTGGTAGCGGAACTCGGAAGCTAAGTAAACCTCTGTTGGAATACGTGCTAGAGCTTCTATAACATTTTTGCCGATAAGCCCGGCGTGAAAAGCACTCCCGCAGGCAACAACATGAAGTCTTTCTATTTGAGAAAAGTCGATATCCACACCAAGGTCTATTTTATTGTCAGATATGCGAGGGCTTATTGTGTCTTGCAATGCTTTTGGTTGCTCGTAAATCTCCTTTAGCATAAAATGGTCATAACCGCCCTTTTCTGCGGCAGAAATGTCCCAGTTTACAACAAACATTTCCTTGCTGATGGGGTTTTTATATCCGTCCAGCAATTCGATTGTGTTTTTACCAACAATGGCAATTTCCTCTTCTTCCAGTATATAGTAGTTTTTTGTGTATTCTAAAACTGCTGCCACATCGCTTGCAATAAAGTTTTCGTTTATGCCAATACCAACGACTAGAGGGCTTTGCCGTTTTGTGGCATATATAGACGCTTCCCCTTCAAAAATAACTCCTAGAGCATAAGAACCCACTGCAACACGATGAAGCTGTGCTATTGCATCCACAGGGTCTTTTGTTTTGTTGTATTGCTGCTCCAAAAAATTAGCAACAACTTCTGTGTCTGTTTGGGAAATAAACTCAAAACCTTGCTCTTGCAATTTTTTTTTCAAATGGAGATAGTTTTCTACGATACCGTTGTGGACTAAGGTAACAATACCGTTATTGCTTGTATGGGGGTGGGAATTGATGTCGCTTGGAGCACCGTGGGTCGCCCAGCGAGTGTGACCAATTCCGATATTGCCCTGTATATCTTGATTTTGCAGCTTTTTTTCTAAATTTAATATTTTCCCTACACATTTTGCTGTTTGCAGTGATGTGTCAAACACCGCTATCCCGGAAGAGTCGTAGCCTCGGTATTCTAAACGTTTAAGACCCTTTAATAAAATATCTGTGGCATTTTGGTTGCCAATATACCCTACAACTCCGCACATAAAATCCTCCTAAGCTATTTAAACCAAAAACAAAAAGACCGCTTTCAACTTAAATAGCTACAATTTATCTTTAATTTTGCTAAATATACCTTTTTTGTTTTCTTTCAACTCCTCGCCACTTTCGTTTGCAAATTCTCTCAGGAGTTCTTTTTGGCGTTCACTAAGATTTGTGGGTATCTGCACTTTTATTGTGAAAATTAAATCCCCAAAAATGCGGTTGTTTTTAACGCTAGGAAAACCCTTGCCTTTTACATTGCCTCGTTCTTCCGGCTGAGTACCCGGTTTTAGTGTGTATTTTTCTGTACCCTCCATGGTGGGGATAGTTATTTCTGCACCCAGGCTCGCTTGGGCAAAGCTAACGGGAATATCTACATATATATTGCTACCCTTGCGTTCGTAATGGTCGTGTTCCTTAACAGATACAGTTATCAGAAGGTCGCCGTTGCGTCCACCACGCTCTCCTGCTTCACCTTTTCCTTGGAGCCGTATTGTTTGCCCACTGTCTATACCTCGCGGTATACTGATTTCAAATGTAGAGGAGCGGCGTACCCTGCCATGACCGGAACAAGTTTTGCAAGGGTCTTTTATAACTTTCCCGTCTCCCCGGCATATGCTACAGGTGCGTATGCTTGCCATTGTGCCAAACATGGTTTGTTGCTCCACACGCTCTTGGCCGCTGCCGGAACAATGGCGGCAGGTTTCCGCCTTTGTTCCTTTTGTTGCACCGGTTCCTGTACAAGCTGTACACGTTTCTCGCATGGGCAGGGTTATATCTTTTTTTGCACCAAAATACGCTTCATCAAAAGTTATATTAATATGGGTCTGCACATTGGGACCGGGTTGGGGCCCGCGTCGCCTGCCAGCCCCTCCCGATCTGCCGAAAATATCTCCAAAGCTACCACCACCAAAAAAGCTCTCAAAAATATCGTCCATATTGGTGTAGCCACCGCCAAAACCGCCGCCGCCGCCAGCGCCTTGGTTAAAGGCACCATGACCATAATGATCATATGCAGCCTTTTTTTGGGGATCGCTTAACACTTCGTAGGCTTCGCTCACTTCTTTAAACTTGGCTTCGGCTTCTTTGCTGTTTTGATTAGCGTCTGGGTGGTATTTTTTGGCCATTTTTCGATACGCTTTTTTTACTTCATCTTCCGAAGCCCCTTTAGAAAGCCCCAAAAGCTCGTAGTAGTCTTGCTTATCCATTGATCCTATTTCTCCTTAAATTCTCCGTCTATGGTGTCGTCGTGGTCCGGACCGTATGTAGGTTCTATATCGGGGTCGGGATCGGGAACGGGGATGTCGTTTGCGTTTGGATCTTCTTGTGAAGCATTGTACATTTTGGAAGAAAGCTCATGAAACACAGCTGTGTATTTCTCCAATGCTTCTTTTAGCGTGTTTGTGTCTGCCTCTGTCATTGTGTCTGATGACATTGGCTCACTAACGGTCTTGAAACGCTCTAGCTCTTCTTCCACCTTGGCTTTATCCGCCGCATCTATCTTGTCAGCATTTTCTCGCAAAACTTTTTCCGTTTGGAAAATCATACTATCTGCTTCGTTTTTTGTGTCTATTGCTTCTTTGCGTTTTTTGTCTTGCTCTGCGTATTGTTCGGCTTCTTTTACAGCTTTGTCTATTTCGTCGTCGCTAAGGTTTCCGCTGGCAGTTATTGTTATTTTTTGCTCTTTGCCTGTACCCAAATCCTTTGCACTAACGTTTACAATACCGTTTGCGTCTATGTCAAAACTAACCTCTATTTGAGGTATGCCCCGGGGAGCGGGTGCTATACCGTCTAATCTAAATTGCCCCAAGGTTTTGTTGTCTTTTGCCAGTTGGCGTTCTCCTTGCACCACATGTATATCTACAGCTGTTTGGTTATCGCTGGCGGTGGAGTATACTTGTTTTTTGTTTGTAGGAATTGTTGTGTTCCTATCTATAAGTCTGGAAACAACGCCACCCAAAGTTTCTATTCCAAGTGAGAGAGGTGTAACGTCTAACAATAAAATGCTTCCCGCTCCCTCGTCGCCTGCCAGCTTGCCCCCTTGGATGCTGGCACCTATTGCCACACATTCGTCCGGGTTAATCCCTTTAAAAGGTTCTTTGCCCGTTAGCTTTTTAACTGCGTCTACAACTGCGGGAACACGAGTAGAACCACCAACGAGTATTATTTTATCTAACTCATTTGGACTCAAATCGGCATCTTTTAGAGCGGTGCGTACAGGTCCCAGAGTTTTTTCTACTAAATCGGCAATTAGCTCCTCAAATTTTGCTTTTGTTAAGTTGATGTCCAGATGTTTCGGTCCTTCTTGGTTTGCTGTTATAAACGGCAAATTCACATTTGTTGTGGTGGTGCCGGAAAGTTCTTTTTTTGCTTTTTCGGCTGCATCTTTTACACGTTGCATTGCCATTTTGTCGCCTTTTAGGTCAATTGCTTCAACTTTTTTGAACTCTTGCAAAATATAGTCTACAATTCGTTCGTCAAAATCGTCGCCCCCTAGCTTGTTGTTACCGCTTGTTGCAAGAACTTCTATAACACCGTCTCCAATATCTATTATGCTAACATCAAATGTACCGCCACCAAGATCGTAAACCATTATTTTTTGCTCTTTTTCGTTGTCCAAACCGTAAGCAAGGGCGGCAGATGTGGGTTCATTTATAATACGCTCAACCTTTAATCCCGCTATTTTCCCTGCATCTTTTGTTGCTTGGCGTTGGCTGTCCGTAAAATAAGCGGGTACCGTTATTACAGCGTCTGTCACAGCTTCACCTAAATAGTTTTCTGCATCTTGCTTTAATTTTTGCAATATCATCGCAGAAATCTCTTGGGGGGAGTATGATTTGTCGTTTATAGTAGACTTGTGGCTTGTCCCCATATAGCGTTTTATGCTCATTACGGTGCCATCCGGATTTGTGATGGCCTGTCTTTTTGCACTATCTCCCACTAATCTTTCCCCTGTTTTTGTAAAACCGACAATAGATGGGGTTGTGCGGGCGCCTTCGCTGTTGGGGATAACAACCGGTTGCCCCCCCTCCATAACTGCCACGCAAGAATTTGTTGTGCCTAAATCTATACCTATAATTTTTCCCATTATTTTTTTATCTCCTTTAATTAGCTCTTAATTAGCTCTTAATTAGCTCTTAATTGGCTGTTTATCTCTAGCTATCTATATTAACTTTTACCATGCTGTGGCGTACCACTTTTTCTTTGTAAGTGTAGCCGCGCTGTAGCTCTGCCAGCACTGTGTTTGGCGGCTTGCTCGGGTCGCTTTCATTGCTGACTGCATTGTGCAAGTTTGGGTCAAATGGTTGCCCTAAACAGTCTATCGGACTTAACCCAATATCTGACAAAAAAACTTCCAATTGGCGGTATATCATTAAAATGCCTTTGTGTAAATCATTGTCGGAATTTAGGTTTTGGGTTGCCCTTTCAAAATTGTCTACAATAGGTAAGAGTTTTTCAACTGTGTCTTTTATTCCCATATCATACATACTTGTTTTTTCTTTTGTGGTACGTTTACGATAGTTATCAAACTCTGCCATATTGCGCATTAGCTTATCTTCAAGTTGCTCCAACTTTTCTTTCAATTTTTCTTCTAATTTTTCTTTTAATCTTTCTTCCGGAGTTGCTTCTTTTTGTGATTCCATCACTTCTTTTTCTTGCCCCGGAGCTTCTTTAACTTCCTCACTCATTTTGTCTTTCACTTCCTTTATCATTATTCAGTGCGTACAAGGTTGCGTTTATATTTTTCACTACAGAATTTAGTACGGAAGAGACTGCATGATAATCCATGCGGGTTGGCCCTATTATACCGATTGCCCCCATAGGATTATTGTTATGTTTATATGCGGCTCTTATTATACTGCAATCTTTCATTTCTTCCAGTGCATTTTCTGAACCTATCACTACTTGTACATTGTCATCTGCATCTTTGTTTAAAAGGGTTATTAATATTTCTTTTTCTTCCAAGGTTTTAAAAATATTCTTTGCTTTTTGCAAGTCGTCAAACTCCGGATAGGTGAGTATGTTGTTAATGCCACTTGCAAAAATTTCTATTTTTTCTTCCATCGTTAAAATCCCTATAACAGCGGTTATAATGCTTTCTAAAAGAACTTTGTGTGCTTTGTCTTTTATTTTTATTTCTTTTATCTGGCTTACTGTTTTACCTTTTAGCTGTCGGTTAAGGGTAATGGTAAGATGGTTAAGTGTTTCCAGGTCAGGGGCATTTGCAGTATTTACAACAGTGTTTTTTATTAATTTTGTTATGGTTATAACCGTTACAACTATTGTTACAGCATCCATCGGCATTAGTTGTATATGCTTTACTTTTAGCTGGTTATGGCCTATCTCCGAAACTATTGTGGTGTAGTTTGTAATAAGTGATATTGCCTTTGCAGTTTCTTTCATTAAGTATTCCATATGATTAACATTGGAAAGTATAACGCTTTTAAGATATGCCATTTCTTCTTCGGTTAAATCTCTTAATACCAATCTGTCTACGTGCATACGGTAGCCTTGATCTGTTGGAACACGACCGCTGCTGGCGTGGGTTTGTTGTATAAGCCCAAGCTCTTCTAAATCACTCATTTCGTTGCGTATTGTGGCAGAGCTAACCCCCATGTTGTAGCGTTTAGCAATGGCTCTGGAGCTAACCGGTTCCCCAAAAGTGATATACTCGCTAATGAGTGCTTCCAATATTTTTATTTTTCTTTCATTTAGCATAATAGCACCTCATTAACGTGCCAAAAAAATTTTTGTTAGCAATCTACTGTGGTGAGTGCTAACTCATAAAAAAATACCACACTTTTTTAATTATGTCAAGTTTTTTGTTTTTTTGTTATTTTTCTTGGGTTTTTGAAATAAGGTTGGCAAAAAAGGTTGACAAAAGCGGTGAGATTGTATATAATGTATTTACGACACTAGTAGTATGTTGGGTATATTTTTGCAATTTCCCCATAATACTGCAGCTTTTGTAGAATTTTATAGAAAGGAGGTAAAAAGTTTTATGACAAAAGCAAAAAATTTGAGCAAGTTTGTAAAAAGGTTGTTGCTATCTTTGGCTGTTTTGGCTGTTATGGTTTTTGGGGGAATATTCATGAATGCTGTATTAAACCACGAACCTGTGGCGGTAGTTGCAGCAGAAGAAGAGGCTTCTTCTGATGATGCCATGCAAGCCGAGATAGAGGAGCTTAGGCTGTTGATTCAAATGCTGTTGATGGGCATGAATGGCGGTATCCAAAACCAAGGTGCTGCGGCTCAAATTTCTACCCAGCAAGCAAGAGATATTGCTGTTGGAATTATTGGATACGGTGTAGTTAACGATGTTGTACTGTTTACTGATAATGGTGTTTTAACGTTTGAAGTGGATGTAAGACACGACGGTGTGCGTTATATGGTCTATGTAAATGCTACAGATGGCAGCATTGTAAGGATGAGTCGCCACGAGAATGCCGCACCGGCAATAGCTCCCGCTCCCGCTCCCGCTCCTGCACCGGCTCCGGTGACTCCTGTACCCGTGCCTGCACCGGCTCCCGTACCCGTACCAGCCCCTGCACCGGTTCCTGCACCCGTACCAGCCCCTGCACC
>WRKF01000134.1 GCA_009778165.1 Defluviitaleaceae bacterium | reverse complement strand
TATAAAACCACTCTATCTTTGCAAATGTTACGGTATCTTACTAAAAATCTAACAGATTTAAAGACTTTTAGCAAGGGTGGAGCTAGAATTAAAGTTTAAGAAATGTAAATGACCTGACTGGCCTTTAGAAAAAATAGACATATCAGAAATGAGCTAAATCTTGATGGATTCAACTACAACATTATTATACTAGGAGGTTACCATGCGCAACGATATTTTTAAAGATATACCAAAAGAAAACTGGAATGACTGGCGATGGCATTTAAAAAACCGAGTTGCCAGTTTAGAGGAGCTAAAGAAATTTGCTAAAATTGACAAGGAAGAGGAGGAGGGTATTATAAAGGTTTTGGAAACCTTTCGTATTGCAATAACCCCTTACTATTTTTCTTTGATAGACTTAGAAAACCCAAGGGATCCGGTGCGGTTACAGTCTGTGCCATCTTTGCAGGAAACGTACCGCGCCACAGAAGACGATGACGACCCCCTTCACGAAGACACGGATTCCCCCATAAAGTGCCTGACTCACCGCTATCCGGATCGGGTGCTTTTGCTTGTTACGGATCAATGTTCCATGTATTGTCGTTTTTGCACTCGCCGTCGGTTTGCGGGGCAAAACGATGATGCGGTGCCAATGGCAGATATAGAAAAGGCAATAGACTATATAGCCAGAACCCCTGTGGTGCGTGATGTTGTTGTTAGCGGCGGCGATGGTATGCTTTTGAGCGACGAGAAGCTAGAGGCAATCATTAAAAAACTGCGGGCAATACCCCATGTGGAAATAATACGGATTGGCACTCGCCTGCCTGTTGTTTTGCCGCAACGCATAACAGACAGCCTTGTTGAAATGCTTAAAAAATACCACCCTATATGGGTAAACACACACTTTAACCATCCAAACGAGATAACCCCCGACTCTATAGTAGCTTGCGAAAAGCTGGCAAATGCAGGTGTGCCGTTGGGCAACCAGTCTGTGCTTTTGGCGGGGGTAAACGACTGCGTACACGTTATGAAGGAGTTGGTTCATAAGCTAGTTAAAATGCGTGTTCGTCCCTACTATATTTATCAGTGCGACCTTTCTGCTGGGCTACATCATTTCCGCACCCCTGTGTCTAAGGGGATTGAGATAATAGAAGGTTTGCGTGGGCATACATCCGGATATGCAGTGCCAACGTTTGTGGTGGATGCCCCCGGGGGCGGCGGCAAAATCCCCGTTATGCCAAACTACGTTATTTCCCAAGGCTGTCGCAAAACTATTCTCCGCAATTTTGAAGGGGTTATAACAACATATACCGAGCCAAAAACAGAGTACACCCACACATGCCGATGCGACATTTGCATAGGGAAAAAGGAAAACCCCGTTGTTGGGATTTCTGCTCTATTGGAAAACAGGGACATGCAAAACCCAATATATATCGAACCATCGGAGTTGGCACGCAGGAAACGCAAGTAACCGGGAGGGGATAACTTTTAATGAAGATAAAATTGGATTTGGACAAAAACAAAATAGCCCGGGCTAGGCAGTATGCCAAAAGCGTGGCAGAAGATACACAGGAATTTATTGATTTGCATACCACTGTGGCAGTGGAGCGTACTGTGTGCCGCCTGCTAGGTATAGATGGGGTAGACGATTTTGGGGTACCCCTTGCAAATGTGGTGGTGGACAATTTGGTTTCTGCCAATCTTTTGGCTACAGGGGCAGCATATATGCTAGGCAATGCAATGGTTTCCCTTAGCATTACACCACAAGAAATAGCCCAAAAAATTGCAAAAGAAGAAATAAACCTTGCTAAAATATCAATAGCAAGTTATAATACAATACACAATTCTGTTTATACAGTGGCAAAGAGTACCGTAAACAAAATTGCCCAAAACCGAAAGACGCGGGAAAACCTGCTAAACCAATACAAGGACAAGGATGGCCCCCTGCTTTATGTTATAGTTGCTTCCGGCAATATTTATGAAGATGCTGTGCAGGCAAAAGCCGCTGTAATGCAAGGGGCAGATATTATTGCCGTAATACGCTCTACCGGTCAAAGCCTGCTAGACTATGTGCCTTATGGTGCAACAACAGAGGGGTTTGGCGGAACATACGCAACCCAAGAGAATTTTAAGATAATGCGCGAAACCTTGGACAAAGCCGGAGAGGAAGTGGGACGCTATATCCGCCTTTGTAATTATTGTAGCGGGTTGTGTATGCCCGAGATTGCCGCTATGGGCGCACTGGAGCGGCTAGACGTTATGCTAAACGACGCATTTTACGGCATCTTGTTTAGGGACATTAACCCCAAGCGTACCCTTGTGGACCAGTTTTTTTCCAGGGTTATTAATGGGTTCGCCGGGGTGATAATAAACACAGGAGAGGACAATTATTTAACTACGGCAGACGCAGTTGAAGAAGCACACACCGTGCTTGCCAGCCAGTTTTTGAACGAACAGTTTGCTCTAATGGCTAACCTTCCGGAGGAGCAAATGGGGTTGGGTCACGCCTTTGAAATCTCACCCGACGTTAAAAACGGGTTCTTGTATGAGTTGGCTCAGGCTCAAATGGCACGGGAGATTTTCCCTAAAGCCCCCCTTAAATATATGCCGCCAACAAAGTTTATGACAGGAGATATTTTTAAAGGCACGGCACAAAACACACTGTTTAATATAGTGACAATATTAACCGGACAAAAAATTCACCTTTTGGGGATGATGACGGAGGCAATACATACTCCGTTTATGGCAGATCGGGCATTGGCAATCGAAAATGCAAAATATATTTTTAACACCATGGAAAACCTTGGTTCAGAGATAGATTTTAAGCCCGGGGGGATTATACAAACCCGTGCGGCGGACGTGCTAACAAAGGCCTGCGATTTGCTATCCCAAATAGAATCAGAAAAGCTGTTTGCTACGCTGGAAAAAGGGATTTTTGCAGGGATTAAACGTCGTCGAGATGGAGGTAAAGGTCTCTCCGGTGTCGTGGCAAAAGGCAACGGGTATTTTAACCCATTTATAGAATTGATGAGCAAAAATCAAAAAATTGAGGAGGTATTTTAGTGAGAGCATTTTTTGCTACATTAAAGAAAAATAATATACGCTATGGTGCGATTTATTTGTGTTATATAGTAATTGCGGCTGTTGTTGCCGCTTCTGCACTGATAGCTGCTGTGTTGGGCGGTCAAATGGGAGAAACCGCCCTGGACGGGGATTTGGACGCACTTTTGAGCTATCTTGTTATCGTTAGTATACTTTTTGCAATACGGACTCTCTTTGTCGGAGCAGAGACATATGTGAGCGCTCGTTATTCTGCAAATGTGGGGTACACCCTAAGACGAAACTTTGCAAGCCATATCCTAAAAAAACCGTTCTCTGCACTGGAAAAACTAAACACAGGAGAAGTATTATCTATACAGCAAAACGACCTGCCTCAAGCCGCCTTCTTGGTGTCTCTCGTGGGAATGCAAACAATTTCAGAATTTATGATATTAGCCGTATCCCTTGGGTATATGTTTATGCTACAACCATTGTATACCGCCCTATTTGTACTCCTGTTCCCTGTGTTAGTTACAATGCAGATTTTTATATCCAAACCGATACAAAAAAAGCAGGTAACGATGTCAGAAAGACAAGCGGCTTATAACGCCGTTGTGACAGATTCTTTGCAAAACACCGCAACTGTTGTTGCATACTCACTGGAAAAAACCGTGGAACGACGTTTTGTTGAGGAATACGACAGACTCATTGTGGCAGTAAAGGACTTTTTAAAAACAATGATTGTTTTGGTAATTACCGGCATTTTAGTCACGTTGGTACCACTTCTATTTATAAATATTGTGGCAGGTAACACCGTTATTAACAACAACATGACAATAGCCGAGTTTATTGCCTATACCACAATTGCCTTTAGTGCAAGCAACTGGCTCATGATGTTGTCGCAAAGGCTAACACGAATAGGTCGGTCTGCCGGTTCTGCCGTTCGCCTAAACGATATTTCTACAGGAGAAGAGGAAGATTTGACCACGACCGTAACAATACCGCAGGAGGGGCTTGCTGTGGAGTTTGCCGGGGTGGATTTTGCCTATACAGAAGATGGAGATAACGTGCTAAAGGGCGTAACTTTTAGTGTGCCACAAGGGGCAAAAATAGCCCTTGCCGGAGGTTCCGGTTCCGGAAAATCCAGTGTGCTTAAACTTATGCTTGGTATGTATAAGCAAAAAAGTGGTACAATTTCCGTTTTTGGCACAAATATTACGACGCTTCCACCATTGTCCCTGCGTGATGCTTTTGCCTATGTGCCGCAAGATTCCTTTTTACTGCCAAAATCTATCGGGGAAAATATAACAGGCAAAAAAGACCGCACCGCAGAAGAAAACGAGAGGCTTAACAAAGCCTGCACCGACGCAGGTATTTTAGACTTTATAAACTCCCTGCCAAATAAATTTGACGATATGCTGGCAGAATCTTCTGAAAACATATCCGGTGGGCAAAGGCAACGTATTGCTCTAGCAAGAGCTTTTTATAAAGATGCGCCTATCATAATATTCGATGAGGCTACATCTGCACTGGACCCTTCAACAGAAGCACAAATATTGGAAACATTGCAAAATTTGCCAAAGGATAAAACTCTTATAATGACAGCACATAGGGCTTCTGCTATGAGCATTTGCGATACAAAAATAAGTTTGGAAAACGGGGAAGTTGTTAGGATAGATGAGCAGAAAACAGAAGCTGATTAAACGCTTGAAATCAAAGCCACGAGATATGACTTTTGACGAAGTCGAAACGTTGCTGTTGTGGTTAGGTTACAGCCGCGATAATCAGGGTAAAACAAGTGGTTCACGCATAAAATTTTATAGTAGTGAACTCGGAAGAGATATAGGCATCCATAAGCCACACCCAAAAAACATATTAAAACTGTATCAGATTTTGCAAATTATAGAAATTCTGGAAAGTGAGGGTCTTATATGAAAAATTTGATGGAATACAAGGGTTATTATGGCTCTGTGGAGTATTGCACCGAAGACAATATATTTTACGGCAAAGCTGTTAATATAAGAGGGCTTATCTCATATGAGGGAGAAGATTTAGCTAGCCTTAAACTTGCTTTTGAGCACGCCCTAGAAGATTATCTGCTTGTCTGTAAACAGATAGGTAGAGAACCTATGAAACCAAATATTGCACTTCTCCGAGAGGCGGTACCATTTTAAAAACAACAAAAGTGCCAAATTTATAAACCAATAAGATTTAAGGAGGTCGATAATGTCAACCGGCAACTTCATATACCTAAAACGCATGTTTGTGTTCATGAAATCCTTTAGAGTACCCTACATCATAGGTATGTTTTTTTACGCTTTCCAAAACTACGCATTTAGCTTTATAGTAGCAGTTTTTAGCTCCGGTATAATGGCAGCACTGGTTGCAAGCAGTACCCAGCAGCTGATAGATACTGCTATTTTAACATTTGCTATGTTTGCGGGGTTTGGTATAGCCCTTGGCGCAGGGCTGTATCTTTTAATAATGACTTTAGCAAAAGTTGTTCGCCAGCTACAACAGGAGCTGTTTGAAAAATTCACAACCCGAAGCCTGGAAGTAAGCCAAGGGATTCATAGTGGAGAAAGTTTAGCGGCTCTCAACACAGATACGCAAAATGTGAATCACATGCTCGAAAATGTTATGTTTGCCTTTTTGAGTAATGTGATGGGGTTTACATTTTCTGTCATTACAATATTTTTTATAGATTGGCGGCTTGGTTTGGCGGCAACCGGAGTTGGTGCTATGGTTTTTGTGGCACAAAACGGTTTTACTAAACCTCTGGCAAAAATAAACGAAGCCCGCCTTACCAATATAGCTGAAACTGTAAAGCATATAACGGATATCGTTGCCGGAGCATTGCCAATACGGGCATATAACATGCAAAGCAAATCTCTGCGAGATTTTGAAACACCAATATGCACGTTAAAAATCTTGGGTTTTAGAACTGCTTTTATTGAGATGTGGCAAGATATGTTTACTACTATTGGCGGATGGCTTTCCCTTATAACAACATTTGTGCTGGGTGGGTGGCTCGTTATTATTGGAGAAATAGAATTCCCCGTACTAATGATGCTACCACCGCTGATGAGTTTAATATCTCAAAGTATGGGAGGCATAGGTCGAAATTTTGCAGAGTTTCAAGGGCCGTTAATTGCAACAAAACGGGTTTTTGCAATAATAGACGCACCTGTTCAAACTTTTCGCCCCAGTGAAAACCTAGCCGAAAATCCCGATAACTTTGATGGCTATAAGTTGGAGATAAAAGGTCTAAACTTTAGCTATTTAGACGCAGAAAATACAGCCCTTACAGATATTGAGCTTTCTGTTCCTGAAAATAAAATCGTTGCCTTTGTAGGTGAAAGCGGCTCCGGTAAATCTACCTTGCTCCGTGCTATAATCGGCATGTATGAGCGTGAGAAAATGCCCATATATCTGGGCAAACAAGGGTTTAACGAAACCACCGCAAAGGCTTGGCGCAGCCGTTTTGCCTATGTAGACCAAAGTTGTAAGCTGTTTAATATCAGCATTGCAGAAAATATTGCGTATGGAAAGGTAGATGCTTCGTTAACCCAAACAGAGATAGAAACTGCTGCAAAACGTGCCTTTGCCCACGATTTTATAACTGAGCTGGAAGATGGTTATAACACAGATTGCGGCGAAAAGGGTGGCTCGCTATCCGGTGGGCAAAAGCAGCGTATAGCAATAGCTAGAGCCTTGGCAAAACAAGCCCCGATTTTGGTTTTTGACGAGGCGACATCTGCCCTAGACAAAGAGTCGGAAAAATATATTATGCAAACAATAGAAAGTTTGCGTAAAGACCACACCATTTTGCTAACCACGCACAATTTACATAATATTACCACAGCAGATGAAATAATAGTTCTGCAAGATGGCAAAATAGTAGAAACAGGCACTCACGAAAAGCTGATGGCAAAAGCCGGTGTGTATAAGCGGTTATTTGAGGAGTCCGTATGAAGTCCATTACAGAACAAACTATAATGGATGATTCCGAATCAATATGCGGTAATTAGTTGTTTAGATTATCGGAGAACAAAACACAAACAATCGAATTTTTGTACAGTAAATCAACAAAAACCCCATAAGACGAGGCAAATTCAAAGCCTCTAATTATGGGGTTTTTGTTGATTAAAAATCTAATAATTTCTGAATTTTCGTCACAAGTATAGGCACATCCATCCTAACCGTCTCCCAAACATATTCCATACGCAAAGTCATATAACCATGAGCTGTTATATCACGCAACCCTGCAATCGAACGCCACGGAATGGACGTGTTGTTTCGCTTTAAGTCATCCGACACCAGTTTCACCATTTCACCGATATTAATCAAAGTCATGCAGACAGCTCTTTTGGTCTTTTCGTCTGCTATGAAGGAATCACAATCGTGTCCTGTGATTAAGTCGGCGATTATATTTGCCTCATCAAGTATTTTCCGCAAAAGTATCTTGTCTCGTTTATCCATACACACGTACCGCCCTATTTATTTCTAGTATCGAATCTTTGGGTAATGGTACACATATAACGTCAACTGCGACATTTAACACATCTTCCAATTCGATTTTTATCGCCGAAATAACAAACAAGGAAACCCTCGGCAAGTCGAATTCTATCAACAAAACCAAGTCACTTCCACTTGTGGCTCGCCCATCGGCATAAGAGCCGAAATAGGACGCTGTTTTAATTGGGTGAAACTCTGCTGCCTTTTCGACAGCGGAGCGGATTTCATCATGGGTTAGCATATGTTTCACCTCTACATTATTTTTCTTGCTGTTTTTTCGTCGGTGCATACACCGTATTGTAGGATATATCCCTTCTCGACATTCAAACTCACTTATGGATTATAGGTGATTGTACCACACAAGTCATAAGAGTTCAACCACTATTTTTATCAGACTTGTGTTGCCAAGTATGTTTCTAAATTTGCAATCATTCGCTCCATTCGATAACGACGGTTCCGTCAATTATCTCTGCGTGTGTACCAGAAATGCCAAAGTTAAAGAATGGAAGCGGCACAAAGGCGTGGCCGTCTATTAAGATGGGTGCTGGCCCAAAATCTTGTATGGTTTGCCCTCCATTGGAGCTGAACGCTGGTCTGTCTAGCCATATAACGTAATTTTCTCCTATGTTTACGCGTCGTTCGGTGCTATCCCATACTATTGCAAGCTCAAGGGCTTCTGCAATTGGTCTAAGGGGCAGCATAATTACGCCGCTTGATACAGAAGGTGTTGGTGCTTCAATCGTTCTGCCATTTACTACAATTTCCCCTGTGGTTTCTGTGGTTTGCCCTAAAGGCAGATCGGGCAGTTCGGTAGTTTGCCCTGCTTGCATGTGCTGTGTAAATTCATCGGTATCTTTTGTTACAGCAAAAAAGGCTGCACTGCTAGTATACCACTCCATCCATCTTTCTATGCCCCAAATCTCTCCTGCATCCCACGGGAATCTTGCAGGATCGATGCCGGGGCCTGTGCCGGGCACAATAGCAGAGAACATAGACGGATTGGTTTGAGCCCATCTTCCGTCGTTTAGCTGCATAAACAAGTGATAATCAAAACCATAGCTCTCGTTCATGGGGAAATCCTCTGTTGCATCTGCCGCCACACGCAAAGCGATGCGGTACTCGGTTTCGGAATCAATGGGAGAGTCAAAGCCATCGATTCTACGAAAGTCAGAGATTTGCAAGGCTTCTGCATGTGTTTCTACATAGTCTATAAAATTATCGACAATATACTCCAAAAGACCATCTATCCCTAATTCAAAGAAGTTGCGATTCATTGCATCAAAATCAAGGTTTAAGTGCTCAGTATATATTCCGTCAAGGTCGCGCAGTGCATAGGAAAAGCAGTTGCCACCAAGCATAGGGTCCGTTATGCCCTGCCCCGGTTGCCTTGAAAACCCGAATCTGCCAAAGTCGGTTCTGCGTTCGCCTATTTCGGCACTCACAACAAGGCGTGGGGCGTTGCCCACAATATCGGACATACCGGAGGAAAATACACCCACGGTCTGTTCGTCTGCGGGAAACAACGCAAAGCCACGGTTGGGCATCTCGCCTGATAACCAACCTACTACTATGTCTGTTACATCCAAACTTATCCAACCATCCGCTTCCTGTCGCACTTCTGTTAAAACAAGGCTATTTTCGTGCAAAATATCCCTTACCTGACTTCTTTCAAGCATAGTGCTCCAACTGTTTGCAACTGTTCCAATGTATATGCTGCTTGGCGGCGTACCCTCAACCGCTTTCAAAAACAAACGAGTTTCACTAACTTCATTCGCCAGCCAATCTCCTCTAAGAGGCACACGCAATAACGAAAATATCTCGCCTCCTGCCTCGGTTATACCAACGCCTAGTTGCGTTAGGTTGGTTGGATATTCATATTCCGAATCTTCGGAAAACCAAACAGTGTTGGCATCTGTTGCAATCCATACCGTTGGTGTAAGATAATCTCCTATTATGGCCAAACCATCGTAGATAGTAACCTCATATCCAAGCGCGTATCTTACAAAATCAATAGGAACAAATATATCACCGTCAAAAACTTCGGGCACAGCACTTAGATAAATTATGCCACTTAAACCCACCGTATAATGGCTCTCCCCGAGCTGAAGCTGAAAACCATATCCTACAATAATCGTTTCTTGCTCTACTATCACTACATAACCTAGGCTTTCGGCAACAGCAAGCAAGGGGAGCATCACAATATCTTCGCTATTGCGGGTGTATGTAACTTCAATGCGGCTATTTTCGTTTTGCAGAAAAACCTGCCCCATAACCGTATTTGAAACCGTGGTAAGCATAATTGCCGTAATTGTTAAGAAAGTTAATGCTCTTTTCATGTTTTTCCTCCTATATACGCTGAATTTTTCCGAATTCTCCAGCGTTTTTGAAATATTTTTAAAGTAGTGATTTCAATATCATTTCTTTTAACTTGACTCCCTTAATGGCGTTATCAATATCAATTAAATCACTTTTGACATCGCATTTTAAGCATTTCAGAATATGCTTTAAAACTTCTTCGTACTCATCTTTTGAATCAAGCTCTACTATCTCACGCGGCTTGCCGTTGGCTGTAACTAAAAACTCCTCTTTCTCGAATTCTTCATGATATATCGCATCAAACCTCGCTATTCCATTCTCAAAAAGCAACTCAAAACCTATCTCAAACGGACAACAATTTGGCAAACATGAATTGCTTTCCAATACAGCATACAAACCATCATAGTTAAGAGCAGATGTTACGATTGATTTATCGTCATAATCCGCTCCCGAAGCAGTTACAGAGCTAGGCAGTCCTGCAATTTCAACCACAAAATCCATCATGTGATTATGGAAACTTTCAACATTTTTTTGCAATCCCAAATTACCCCATCTTGATGATGTTTTGTTGTACGAACGTATTCCGAGCAATCCGCCAAGTTCCGCTTTCTTTGCCAGTTCTATTGCATATTGGTGTGGAGTTGAAAACTTTATAAATAAATTTACAAACACCTTTTTTCCATATTGTTCCGCCGCTTGTTGCACTGCTGTGGCTTCTTCTACGGAACAGGAAATAGGAGTTTCGCAAAATATATGCTTTCCCCTTTTTAATCCTTCAATAGCCCATTTTGAATGTAATTCTGTGGGCAGGCAGATGTCAACAAGGTCAACCTCGGGGTTATTTATAACTTCATTTATGTTGGTGGTGGCAGATACATTGTATTTTTCTGCAATTTCTTTGAGCTTTTCTTCGTTTCGCCCAAAAACGGATACGATATTAAAGCCATCCACTTTACTATACAACTCTAAATGAGTTGTCCCAAACCCAGTTCCTAGAATACCAACTTTAATCAAAACAATAACCTCCCAAATTTAATGTCTATTTCTTTTTGTTGGAAAATATGCTCCACCAATGCCCTAAATGCAGAAACAGAAGAAGCGCTTCTTTCCCTAATATAATACTACGAATAATGAGAAAAATCAACAAGCAATTTTTCTGCAACCACGGAAACTAAGAACCAGCGGTCAATAAGACCTAAGTAAAGTGTGTATGTGCGAAATCCTGAACATATTCTCCGCATGAACCCAAATGGCAAGCAAATTAACAAGAAATCCTATAAGACTAGGCAAATTCAAAGCCTCTAATTATGTGATTTTTAATTTCGGTGAAAAATGGGGAAACTCTCGATAAATCCCCTTATTGACATTAAAGTATACTTTAATGTTATAATCTTTTTAAGGGGTGCATCACATGAAAAAATACACCATAAAACAAGTGTCGGAACTGCTTGGTTTGCCCAAGGCTACTTTGCGTTATTATGACCAGTTGGGGATAGTAAGTCCTCACAGAGCCGATAACGGCTATCGCTACTATAACGAGCAGGACATTCTCAACTTGAAGTACGCAGAAGTTATGAAGCGTATTAACTGCTCATTGATGGAAATTAAACAAATTATGGATTTCAGACAGAAACCCAACTTGGAAAATTTCCCTATTATCCTGCAAATGATTGATGAAAAGCAAAACTGGTTATCTAGCCAAATCGAATTGTTTCAAGCCAGTATTAACTATCTTGAGTTGATCACAAAAACAATGCAGGAAAAGACAAAGCCAGAGGACGCTTATAAATTAGACATGCTTATCAATCAAATATTCCATGCGAAAAATTAGTATTTGAAAACTAAGGGGGAGTGGTGAAATGAAGAATCGTATCTATTTTTTTACAGGCACAGGAAATAGCCTTAAAGTAGCGAAGGATATTGCGGCTTCTATTGATGATTGCGAAATTGTCGCAATATGTAAGGGTGCGAGCGTAGATGTACCTGATGAAATTGAGCGAATAGGCTTTGTGTTTCCGGTGTATTTTTTTGGGTTGCCTAATATGGTGGCTGATTTTCTCCGAAAGATAAACATAAAAAGTGCAAAGTATCTGTTTGCTATAGCGACACCAGGTGGGGTGTCCGGCAAGCCATTAGCACAAGCGGAAATGATTTTATCTAAAAAGGGGGTGAATCTTAATTACGGAAAAAAAATCCGAATGAGTGCAAACTATATTATTAGATACGGTCCCATATGGATATTTAATAAAACAGCGATGAAATGGTATGATAAACGGATAAACTCAATTATCCATGATGTGAAAAGCATGAAAAGTAATAAAATTGAAAAGCACAGCAAGCGAATCGAAGCCACATACGAAAAATATATTTGCAACGTTCATGACACCGACAAAGGCTTTCATACAAACGCTGATTGTGTTGCTTGTGGAATTTGCGTGAATGTTTGCCCTGCAAAAAATATTAAACTGGAAGAAGGTCTACCTGTTTTTAACCATCGCTGCGAAAGCTGTGTAGCCTGCATTCAGTATTGCCCAAAAAAGGCTATCAATTATGAAAATAAAACGCAGAAAAGGAAGCGTTATACGCACCCGGATGTTAAACATTCTGAACTTAGCAACTATTATAAACAAAGTATAAACAAAAATAACGTGTAAACAACATGAAGTGTAATATTGAGGACAAAAACATAATGGCAACACTGCACAACCCTGCTCAAGCCATCAAAATCCGCAAGGGTGTTAATAAAATCTGCTGAGAGGGTCGAGGGTGAGATATTTTCCATATGTTGGCGAGAGTACACATTATGGCATTTCTAGCTTTGTTCTTTTTAAGCCTTTGTAGGGCTACGTTTAAAGCCAAAAAGACGTTTGATGGTTGCAAAGGGATGTTCTGCTTTGGCCGATTGCCGCCCTTGTGGGCGTTTGGAAAGTATATTTGGCTTATAACCCTGAGCCATTCTGCTATTGGCAAATGAGGTTCTATTTTAGCAAAAAAACCTCGCTCTTGACGTAATTTTGCTTGGCTCATAATCAAATAGTGATGAGTTGTTCATACTGCCTCCTAATGATTGTTTGTTATTAACTCATTATATCATATATCATTTTTTGAGGGGTTGTGCAATGTTGTCTAATTACATTTTTTTTGAAAAAGGGGTTGACAAACACGTAATAATATGTTAATATAATGCCCAACAAAAATTTTTAGGAGGATTATTGTGGAAAATAATTTTAAATTTTATAGGCTAGGCAGCATTTTTAATAATATGGGGAGCGGAATATTTAGTATATTTATACTGTGGGCAATACACGCTATTTTTGGAAATCTTTTATATACTGGCTTGATTGGTTTTGCTCTAGCAATCCCTTTTGCTTTGAGTGTTTTTCTAGGACCTTTTGTGGATAAAACAAGCAAGGTATTGTTGCTTAGAATTTCGATTTTTGCTAAATTTTTGATTTTAGGAGCTTTTTTTATTGTTCCCTCGCATTTTAATGTAGGAATAGCGTTTTATTTGGTTTTTGCTCTGTTGTTTTCTTTGGCTGGGGTGTTTTCTTCAAATTCGGGGAGTGCTTTTTTGCCCTTAATTGTTGAAAAAGATAATTTAGCCAAAGCAAACTCATCAATGCAATTTTTTGGAATAATTGTTGGGCTTTTGCTAGGAGTGTTTTTATATTTTGCTACCTTAAACGGTATGGAATTTAGATTTATATTTGCAATTAACTCCATAGTATTTTTAATTTCTTTTGTATTTAACTTATTTTTAAAAAATCCTTTGGCTAGTAATGAAGAACATAAAAATGGATATTTTGATCATATAAAAAATGCCTCCTCATTCTTTAAAAAAGGTGCTCTTCTTCATCTTTTGCTGGCATTTTTGTTGGTTGGTTCCATCTCGCAGATAGCTAGTGTAAATATGCCTTTGCTGGTAGATACTTTCTTTGGAGAGGCGCAATATTATGTATTAATAGTTGTTGCAGGCACAGTTGGGGCTGCCTTGGGTGCTATAATCTTTGGATTTATGGCAAATAGAATCTCTCTGAATTTAATCATATTTTTGAGTTTTCTTTTAGCGGGCGTGTTTAAAATTTTATTTATTCGTGGTATAGAAGATGGAAATTTGAGCCGAGTTTTATGGATGATGGCTCTCTCCGCTGGATTTACAAGCGTTATAAGCCTACTTTTCCACACCCTAAAACAAAGCATGATAAAAACAGACTTTTTAGCAACAGCAAACGCCATGAACACAAGTTTATTTCAGGTCATGGTAGCAATAGGGGCTGTTATAGGTGGATTTTCTAATTATATTTTTTATTCAATCGAAAATGTCTTTTTTGCTCAGGGTATAGCCTTTATTGTTATCGGTGTTTTGTTGTTTCTTTCAAAGCCTATAAAGAATTTAAAACTGCCAACCAACAAAATATATGAGTAGCGTTATTGGCCCTACCAAACCACAGGTGTGCCCACTTGCTCTAAATTTTACAACCTTATTGAAAGCCAACAACGCCAAATATGACAAAAAATAAACAATAAAAACGAGTAATAACTCAGTTGTAATTTGAGCGAATATACCGATTTTCATGTCAGTCTCTTACTTCTCTTGCGGTCGATGAAGTACAAGGCATAGCCCAAGAAAATTACCATTACTAAAATACCTAAAATAAATGCACTAACCATTCCCCACCCTATTGTCGCATAGTCAAAAAAGAAATAGGGGAAGTTTACAATTTCGCCATCAAACCGTTCGTATGTATAACCAAGGGCATAGGCAATATAGGTGTTGGCTACGAAAGCTAAAGGGAACAAGGTTGCATAGTATACATCTTTATGCTTAATATTGCCCGGTCTTATAAACAACAAATAATACAAAACCAATAAAAGGGGCGTTGCTCCGTGGGTAGTGATGTTCGGGAAAGTCCATATGCTCAAAATGCTATTTGGTGCTAATAAAATCCAATATGAAAGCCCCATCATAGCCAAAGATACGACCGCAACCATAGTAAAGCGTGGGTAGTAACTGGAATCGCCATAAACTCCATCTGCCCTTATGTCTTTCACCAGTCGCACCGTAAATATTGCAAATAACACAGCCGCCAAAATATTTGTCTGTATAGTAAAATACATGATGATACCCCATGTAACATCACCTACAAATTCGCCCGGTGTAGTCAAAATACCGGCTACGGCAATAATAAATCCAATAATGCTAAATATTAGGGCAAACCGTCTGTCTCGTCTCATAAATTTTCCTCCTTTTCGAGAGTTACACTTGTAACCCCAGTAAGGATATAGTATACTATATCCAATGATGAAGTCAAGCAAAAATAGGCTGTGGTTACAGTCGGGGAGGTTTTGTAATGGCAGCTACTAAAAATGCAAAGAGTGTTAGAAATGACACCAAAGAATTTATTACGACAGCGTTGGTTGAGCTACTTAAAAAAGACACCTTGCAAGATATAACGATTTCTCGTCTAGTATCCAGAGCGGGTGTTAGCAGAATGGCATTTTATAGGAATTTTGAAACAGTTCAGCAAGTTTTATATGAGTATTATAACTTAAAAATAAACTCGGTTTTTGAGAACATGAAAAATTCCTCCAACAAATCAGATAAGCTAAATTCGCATTTGGATTTCTTTAACAACTTCAGCGAAGAATTAATTTTGTCGCACAAGCATGGCTACGAACCGATTATCAACGAGATTTTTACAAAGCAGGTAGAGAGCTTTTACAAAGATAGCGACAACAACTACCACATAACTTTTATGGCTGCCGGTGCCTACGCTGTTTGGAAAAAATGGCTATTAGGCGGCACGAAAGTTCCATTAGAAGATGTCATGCAGACCCTTAGTGTTTTCCACGAAGCTATGAACAAACACATGAAGTAGCCGCAAAATCCCTCTTGAAAAACCGGACAAAATAACCTATAATAAGCGTGGAGGGATTGAGAAATCCTGCGACCTAAAATTTGAAAGGCGGTGGTTTGACGAATGGAAAAAGCTAATAACAAAAATAACCGTTGGCTTTTGGAAATTGACTTTTCCCAACTGATGGACTTGCGCGTGGACTATGCCTTTAAGCTGATATTTGGTTCGGGCGATACCTTGTTTTTGATTTCCCTGCTAAACGCTATATTCGCAAACAAGAAATTCCCGCGTATAATAAAATCCCTTACGGTGGTAAATCCTTATTTGGAAAAGTACTCAAAAGGCGATAAATTATCTATATTGGATATAAGGGCGCAGCTTGACGATGGTACGACCATTTTAATTGAGATGCACCTCTACGACCTTGATGACCTAAAATAT
>WRKF01000133.1 GCA_009778165.1 Defluviitaleaceae bacterium | reverse complement strand
CCCCCCCCCCCCCCGAAAAGGAATGCGGAACAAAAATATTTTTTTTGAAAAAATTAAAGTTTTGTTGTAAAGTTATACAAGAGGTTATACAACCATAAATGGAAAAACGGGGGTGGGACGCGTTTATGAAGCACAAAGCAACAAAGGCTATTATTATGGCTGCGGGTAAGGGCAACAGGCTTTTGCCTGTTACACGCACCACACCGAAGCCACTAATATCTGTAAATGGCAAGATAATGATAGAGTCCTTGTTAGAGGCGTTAATTAGCAACGGTATTGCAGAAATCTATATTGTAACGGGATATTTGAGCGGGCAGTTTAGTTATCTGCCCCAAAAGTATTGCACTGTCAATATTACCTTGCTGTTTAATCCTTATTATAGTACGAGTAACAATATATCCTCGCTATATATCGCAAGAGATTATTTGGGTAATTGTATTATTGCCGACAGCGATTTTATTATTAATAATCCAAAAATACTTGACCCCGGCTTTGAAGATTCAGGCTATTGCAGTGTGTGGGTAGACGAAACCAAAGAATGGCTACAAACGACCGACAGCAACGGCTATGTTTTGTCTTGCAACAGAAACGGTGGTAAAAACGGTTGGCAGTTGTTTTCTATTTCCTTTTGGACAACTAAAGACGGCGAAAAGCTAGCCAAACATCTGCACCAAACTTTTAAGCAGCAAGCAATAACCCATATCTATTGGGACGATATACCCATGTTTCTCCATAAACATGAATATTGCCTAAAAATAAGACCGATAAGTTGTAACGATTTGCAAGAAATAGATACCCTTGCGGATATGCAAAAAGCAGAAAGGAAAAATATATAATGCTTAAATATCAATATCGATTAATACTAGACTTGGTAGCAACCATTGAAGAAGCACAGAACAAAAAAATGTATGCCGATTGCCAAGAAGCCGCACTTGCCCTTTGCGATTCTATCGAATACATGACAGACAAAGGTAGCAAAACGGTAGAGTTGCTAGAAAACTACTGCAATCTACTTTTTGAGGCTAACAGCGGCAATGCCGACACGAAGCATTTGAATAAACATTTGACCATAATAAAAAATAGTATACAGCAAGAGTTAAAGCCTACCCGAATAGAAATAGCGTTTATTAGCCATATACCTAGCATGAGCGATTCTTTGGAAAGCATTTATTTGGCTGCAAAAGCCGACCCACTGTGTGATGCCTATTGGATACCGGTACCGTATTATCGGATCGAACCCAATGGCGAGCCGGGGGAGATGCGGTTCGAAAGTGTGGGCTATTACCCTGACAACATCGAATTAACCGATTACACAAGCTACGACATAGAAGCACGGCAGCCAGACGCAATTTTCACTTTTAACATTTACGATGCAGGTAATATTGTTACAAGAATACACCCTGATTTTTACATAGAAAAGTTGTGCAAATTTACCGATATGTTGGTATGTGTGCCATATTTTGTAGAAGATCTCAATAATTATGATGTTGTAAAAGCGAGGGGGCTTCTTTTCGCACATAAAATAATTTTGTCGTCAGAATCTGTTCGCTTGAAATACGCAAATTTATTTCATAAAAACTATGAAGTCCCCAAAAGTAGATTTATAGCTCTTGGTAACCCAAAATACGATAAAGTGCTTAGCACGAGCAAGCATGATTATTCGCTACCTTCAAATTGGGAGCAATTGATACAAGGCAAACCTACCATTTTGTACAACACATCTTTAGAGGATATTCTCCGAGAAGGTCCTAATGTGTATCTAAAAAAATTGGGTAATACTCTAAGCAGCTTTGGTCGCCGTAAAGATATTGTGTTGTGGTGGCGACCGCATCCTTTAACAGAAGCAACTCTAAACGCCGCGAAACAACTTATGTTGCGTGAATACATAAGGATAACAGAAAGTTACAAAAAGGGCAATTATGGCATTTTTGACGACACCGCAGATTTGCACCGTGCTATAGCTGTAACCGATGCCTATTACGGAGATACCAGTTCCTTGATTTCCTTGTATTTGGCAACCGGTAAGCCGGTATTGCTGCAAAACCACACGGTTGCAGATGCAACCAATGAATTTTCAGATAAAACGCCCGAAGATATCCAAAATATTTTATATCCAGAAGATATAGACAAAAACAAACTGATATTACATGAAATGCAACCACTAACATTACAAGACTTGTGCAACTATCTGGTAAATAACAAGCCCTCACAAGAGCAGATAACGCTTAGACAAAAGCTAGTGACAGACATTATTGGTCTGCCTGTTGGTGGGTCAGGTAGCAATATCTATAAATATATATCACAGCAAATCCTCCGGCCTTGATGAAAGAAGGAGGGATATGAAAGAAGAAGGTGCGATGCAAGATATATACAACGTAAGTAAAATTTCATCGAAAGTTTTTGGTTGCAACCCTAGCGAGATAATGCACATTTGTCCGATAAAAAAAGGTATGACCAACCATTCATATACCTTTGTATATGCAAACAAAAAGTATATTTTGCGAATTCCCGGCGAGGGTACACACAAGTTGATTAACCGTCAAAAAGAGTGCGATGTTTATCAAAAAATTGCGCCGTTAAATTTATCTGACCATGTGGTGTATATTGACCCTGTTTCGGGCTACAAAATAACCGAGTTTTGGGACAACGCAAGAGTTTGTAACCCCACAAACCCTGCCGATGTTACTGCTTGTATGATAAAATTGCAAAAATTTCATGCTACCCAATTGGTGGTAGATCATAGCTTTTGCCCTTTTGAAAAAATAGAGTTTTACGAAAGTCTCCGGAACACCGACTCTCGATATGCAGATTATGCACAAACAAAAGCACGGGTGCTTTCGCTAAATCAAAAGCTAGCACAATACCCAAAACAGTTTGGGCTAACTCACATTGATGCCGTACCGGATAATTTTATTTTTTTGGAGAATAATGATGTACGTATTATTGATTGGGAATATTCTGCTATGCAAGACCAGCATTTAGATATAGCTATGTTTGCAGTATATTCTATGTATAATCGCAAACAGATAGAGCAGCTACTATTGGCGTATTTCACACAGGGCTGCCCTGCCTCTGTTAGAACCAAAATTTATAGTTATATTGCCGTGTGCGGTCTTTTGTGGAGCAACTGGTGCGAATACAAAGAACAGCTAGGCATTTGTTTTGGCGAATACGCTACAGCACAATATAATTTTGCGAAAAAATATAGCCATTCAACCTAAAAATAACCTAAAAATGTCCAATTTTTTTAAGTTGAATGGCTATAAAAAACAGTACTTTTCATATAAGATTGTTTCGTTTTAAACAAAAGACACACTTTTGCCATTTTTGACAATTTTTTTGTATTAGCTTATAATGGTTTTGGATAAGCCTTACAAATAGGCTTTCACTATGTCTGTCTTAATGACAAAAGGAGAATGTATCATGTTTGTTATGAATGAAGAAAAATTAAAAAACTATGCAAAGTTAATTGTAAACTCTGGTGGTAATGTGCAAAAAGGGCAGTTAGTAATAGTTGGCTGCGATGTAGAAAATGCTCGTTTTGGGCGTATGGTAGCAGAGAGTGCATACGATGCGGGAGCATCGGAGGTGGTTATGGAGTGGGGTTGTGAGTTTAGTGCTCGCAGCCGCTATTTGAGAGGAGCGGATGAAATTTTTGATACGTTTGCAAAGTGGCGTGTCGATAAGTTCAAAGATCAAAACGATAGGGGGGCTGTATATTTGCACATAATATCCGCTAACCCGAACCTGCTTGCCGGTGTGGATCCGGACAGGATTAGACGTTTTTCCATAGCTAGCCGCACCGCCCTAAAAGATCATATGGAGATAATGATGAGCAACGGTCTGCGTTGGTGTGGAAGTGCCGCTCCGTCCCCCGAATGGGCTAAACTGGTTTTCCCTGATTTATCGGAAGACGAAGCCATGGAAAAATTGTGGGACTATATATTAAAAGGTGCCAGAGCAGACGGAGCCGACCCGATAGCAGATTGGAAAGAACACAAGGCAGGCTTTGCCGGTCGCTTGGATTATTTAAACAAAAAACAGTTTAAATCTTTGCGTATAACCACGGGTATTGGAACAGATTTGACTGTGGGTTTGGCGACAAACCATGTATGGGTAGGCGGTGGAGGCACAGCCAAGGATGGTCTGGACTTTTTCCCGAACATGCCAACGGAAGAAGTTTTTACGATGCCCGACAAACACCGTGCAAACGGTCGGGTAGTAGCCTCTATGCCCCTGTCTTATCAGGGTAGCCTGATAGAAGGCATAGACATAACGTTTAAAGACGGACGTGCCGTGGAGCATAGTGCAACAAAGGGAGCAGAGGCATTGGGTAACATAATGAATATGGATGAAGGTGCCAAACGCTTGGGAGAGGTTGCTTTAGTTTCAAGCTCTTCACCAATAGCAAAAATGAAAACTTTGTTTTATAACACTCTGTTTGACGAAAACGCCTCTAGCCACTTGGCACTTGGAAAAGCGTATCCAAAAAATGCAAAAGACACCGACAAAATGTCTGCCGAAGAAAAAGAAAAGATAGGCATGAACGATTCCTTGATTCACGTGGATTTCATGTTTGGAACCGAGGATATGACTGTTACGGGTATTAGCGAAAACGGTGAAGAAATTGTGTTTTTCGAAAATGGAGAGTTTGTTTATTAGAGAAACCCGAGAGATAATCCCCGAAAAACTTGCGTTTTTTTGCTGTAAGTGGACAAATTTATTTAAATTTACTATAATGTAAGCGTCACGTTAAACAGCGATTTGACATTTGAAAACAAAAAAATTATAAAATTATAAATCAAAAAAAGGAGAAACCCCATGAAAGATTTCGTGTACCACGCCCATACAAAAGTAGTGTTTGGTAAAAATGCGGATGACAGTGTGGCAGAGCAGTTGCAGCAGTTTGAAGCAAAGGGCGTGTTATTACATTATGGTCTGGGAAGTGCAGTAAAAAGCGGGTTAATAGACAAAATAAAAAACCATTTAAACGATGCAAATATAAAATTTGCGGAGCTGCCCGGGGTGCAGCCTAATCCCCGTCTTAGCATGGTACGCCAAGGCATTGCTATTTGCAAAGAACAAGAGCTTGATTTTGTTTTGGCTGTTGGCGGCGGTAGTGTTATAGACAGCTCCAAAGCTATTTCTGTAGGTGCTGCTGATAGTGGCGATGTTTGGGATTTTTATACGAAAGCACGGGTACCGACAAAAAGAATAGGTTTGGGAGCTATCCCAACAATTGCTTCTGCCGGCAGTGAAACAAGCACTTCTAGCGTTATCCGCAACGAAGAGGAAAACACAAAGCGTAGCTTGCTTTCCAATCTTGTTCGCCCAAATTTTGCAATTTTAAACCCTACCCTGGCTTTTGGGGTTAGCAAATATTCCCTTGCTTGTGGTGTTACAGATATTATAATGCACTCGTTAGACCGCTATTTTACAGATGAAAAAGGCACATATTTAACAGATGCCATATCAGAAGGGATAATAAGAACCGCTATAAAATGCGGTTTACGCATTTTAAAAGACCCTACCGATTACGATGCAATGGCAAATATTTTTTGGGCGGGAAGCCTTTCCCACAATGATATTACAGAGCTCGGAAAACCAAGGGATATGACTGTTCATGCTTTGGAAAGAGGTATCAGCGGTAATTATGACACAGCGCACCCGGCGGGGCTTGCCCTGTTGTGGCCAAACTGGGCGAAACATGTGTACAAAAAAGATATTAACCGTTTTGCCCAATATGCAAACCGAGTATTAAGTGTGCCGATGGATTTTGAAAACCCCGAGGCAACTGCAATAGAGGGCATAGACAAAATGGCGGAGTTTTTACGTAGTATAGGTATGCCGACCAATTTTAAAGAAGCAAATATTTCCCCAACTGATGAGGAAATAGAGCAAATTATACACTTTGCTTTTTTGTCTGCACCGCAAATAGGCACTTTTTATAAACTTTCAAAAGAAGATGCCGCAACCATACTAAATAACGCAAGAAAATAACGCAAGAAAACGAGGTAACAATATGACAACAATAGCAATAGATGCTATGGGTGGCGACAATGCTCCAACAGAAATTATAAAAGGTGCTGTAGATAGTTTGCAGGTAGCTGATTCAAAAATAATTTTGGTAGGGAAGGAAGATATTATAACAAAAGAACTTTCCGCTTATAACACAAAAGGCTCTGTAGAAGTTGTAAATGCAACAGAGATAATTTCTACAGAAGAAGCGGCTCTTGCAATAAAGCAAAAAAAAGACTCCTCTCTTGTGGTTGGTTTGAACTTGCTAAAAGAAGGTAGGGCCGATAGCTTTATATCTGCCGGCTCTACCGGGGCGTTTTTAGTTGGAGCAACTCTAAAAATTAAGCGTTTGCCGGGTATAGACCGCCCTGCCCTTGGCACACTTTTGCCGGGAGCTAAGGGTTTTACTCTAATGCTTGACAGCGGCGCAAATGTAGACTGCAAACCGGAGTATTTACTGCAATTTGCCGTGCTTGGCTCTGTTTATATGGAACATGTGCAGGGGATAAAAAAGCCCGCCATAGGACTTTTAAATGTTGGGACAGAAAAGGACAAAGGAAATGTGCTAACGAAAGGAGCGTACGATCTTTTGGCAGCGTCCTCTCTCAATTTTAAAGGCAATATAGAAGCCGGGGATATTGCGAAAGGCACTGTAGATGTGGCTGTGTGCGATGGCTTTGCCGGTAATGTTTTACTGAAAACTGCCGAAGGATATTCAAAATTTATTTTTGGTACGGTTAAAAAGGAGCTAATGGCAACTCCAATCAGGAAAATAGGAGCTTTGCTTTCTAGGGGAGCTTTTGAAAATATCAAAAAAAGTTTAGACCATTCAGAAGTTGGCGGCGCACCTTTTTTGGGCTTGGAGTCGCTTGTAATAAAAGTGCATGGCAGTTCAAAAGCAAAAGATATAGTGGGGGCAGTTAAGCAATCTCACAAATTCACGCAAAACAATATGATAGATAAGCTAAAGGAGGGACTGCAAGGTGGAGTTTGAAAAAGTACAGCAAATTATAGCTGAGCAAATGAACGTAAAAGAAGAAATAATAACCATGGACACACCGTTTGAGGATTTGGGGGCGGATAGTCTGGATCTCTTTCAGATAATCACAGAACTGGAAGAAGTATACGACATGGAGTTTGACACAGAAGAGGCAGACAAAATAAAAACTGTAGGCGATGCTGTGTCATATATACAAAACGCATTAAAGTTATGACGCAGAATCCACAAACTATCCTGAACTACAAATTTACAGACAAAGATTTGCAACAACAGGCTTTAACCCATAGCTCATATTCCTACGAAAAAGATCTTAATAACCTTAAAAACAACGAAAGGTTGGAGTTTTTGGGGGATGCGGTTTTGCAAATTGTGGTAAGTGAGTATTTATACCATACCTTCCCAAAAATGCGGGAGGGAGATTTAACAAAACTTAGGTCATCTGTTGTGTGCGAGCCTACCTTGGCAACTGCCGCCCGCGATCTGGGCATTGCACCTTTGTTGGTATTGGGGCGCGGCGAAGAGCAAGCGGGGGGTAGAGACAGAGACAGCATACTGGGCGATACCCTGGAGGCAATAATTGGGGCAATATTTTTGGATGGGGGTTTGGATCCTGCGAAGAAATTTGTATTAGACACGATTGTACCACACATTAAACTTTTAAGTGAAAGTAATGAGCTGGGGGATTACAAAACCCGTTTGCAAGAAATGTTGCAAAAAAAGACAACTTCCCCACCAAAGTATGTGACTGTTGAGGAAAGCGGTCCGGATCACAAAAAAACATTTACGATTCATGTGATTCACAAAAATAAAATAATGGGGATAGGGGTAGGCAAAAGCAAAAAAGAAGCAGAGCAACATGCTGCACAGGTAGCATTAGAGAAATACAAACGGTATGCAGGTAAAGGCAAAAACAAACAAATTATATAAATCATATAAATTTGAAGTTTTGTAAAAATAGTGATATAATTTAGTAGGTTGTGAAATTAAGTAATTTAATTAATTAGATCAACAAATAGATCACCAATAAATTTTATTGGTTTTATTAGGCTTTATTAGTGTAAGGAGATTTGACCATGGTTAAAAAAATAAGCAGAGATAGTTTTGAACAAAGCATTAACAGCGAAAAATTGGTTATAGTAGACTTTTATGCAGACTGGTGTGGTCCATGCAAAATGCTTGCTCCCGTTTTGGATGAACTCGCAGAAGAAAACGGCGATGTGGAATTTTACAAAGTTAATGTAGATGACGAGCCGGAATTAGCAAAAAGGTTTTTTGTTACTACTATTCCCACTCTTGTTTCTTTTAGGTCAGGTGGCGAACACAAAAGGTTAAACTCTGCCCCTCCAAAAGACGAGATAATAGAAGAGCTAGCATAACAATGAACCTCTCTCGTGTTATTGGGGTTTTGATTGCATTAATTTTGTTGTTTGGTGGTGTTGGTGCGTTTCTTATTATACGCACCAACACATCCGTAGCCGATACCGCTATCCAACAAAGCAGGAGCGAAGAACTTTTGCATGCCGTTATGGTTATAGACAGAATAGGACCGATTCATTCTCCTTACGATCTTATGTACCACGTTACAGACGTGCTGACGGCTTTGTATAGTGAAGAGTTGGGAAACGATGCTTTATTTACAGAAATTGTTCGCTTGCATCGTTTGTTGTTTTCGCAAAATGCTCTGGAGCTTAATCCTTTTGATGTTCAGCATCAAAACTTTACGGCTCAACTTACACATCACAGAGCAGCGGGGGTTTTTCAAACAAATATAGAAATAGTTGGTGTTTTTTCTGGAGTACCTGGCTATGCCTATGCACATTTGTCACAAACTTTTGAAAATCTTGGTGTTGTAAACTGGGTATATTTTTTGGTTTACGAAGACGGTTGGAAAATAGAAACGTTGTTCCCTGCAAACGATGATTTTGTGCCATTTGTAGACGATGTGAATCTTACAGAACAATAACCTCCTCTATCGTGCGAGCCGACAGGGGAGGTTATTGTGTTTTAAACGATTTACTCTATTTACTTCATTACGTTATAAAAGGCTTTTTTGCCCGGGTATTTTGCTACCTCGCCCAGTTCGTTTTCTATGCGTAGCAGTTGGTTATATTTTGCAACTCTGTCGCTACGAGCAGGAGCACCGGTTTTTATTTGCCCGGCATTTACAGCTACAGCAATATCTGCTATTGTGGCATCTTCTGTTTCGCCGGAGCGGTGGGAGATAACACATGTCATATTGTTGTGCTTTGCCATCTCTATTGCTTCAAAAGTTTCTGTAAGTGTACCTATTTGGTTAACTTTTACTAAGATAGAGTTAGCTATGCCGCCGTCTATACCTCTTTTTAGGCGTTCGGTGTTTGTAACGAACAAGTCGTCACCAACGAGCTGAACTTTTTTGCCCAAGCGGTCTGTAAGTAGCTTCCAACCTTCCCAGTCTTCTTCGTCTAATCCGTCTTCTATACTTATTATTGGGTATTTGTTTACAAGACTTTCGTAAAGATCTACCATTTCGGCAGAAGTACGCACAATAGAACCTGTGCCTTTTGCTTTTGCCTCGCCTTCAAAGTGGTATGCACCATCTTTGTAAAGCTCTGTTGCTGCCACATCCAAGGCTATTTGGATTTGCTCGCCTGGTTTGTAGCCTGCGGCTTTTATAGCTTCTATTATTGTGTCGAGAACCTCTTCCGGGGTGGCAATATCCGGAGCAAAACCGCCCTCATCGCCCACACCTGTGGAAAGACCTTTTTTGCCTAGAACTTTTTTCAGATGATGGTAAATTTCCGCAGACCAACGACATGCCTCTGCGAAAGTAGGTGCACCCACGGGCATTACCATAAACTCTTGGAAATCTACTGTGTTGTCTGCGTGTTGCCCGCCATTTAATATGTTCATCATTGGTACAGGCAATGTGTTTGCTCCAATACCACCAAGGTACTGATATAACGGCATTTGTAAGGCTTCTGCACACGCTTTTGCAACAGCCATACTAACACCCAAAATAGCGTTTGCTCCCAAATTGGCTTTGTTTGGTGTTTTGTCCAGATCTATCATTTTTTTGTCGATTTGCCTTTGGTCAAGAGCGTTTTCTCCAACGATTTCGTCGTAGATAATTTTGTTTACGTTTTCTACAGCTTTTGTTACACCTTTGCCCAGGTAGCGGTCACCGCCGTCACGCAATTCTACTGCTTCAAATGCACCGGTGCTTGCACCGGAAGGCACGGCTGCACGACCAACATACTGCTCTCCTTCTTCGTTACCTACTACTACCTCTACCTCTATGGTAGGGTTACCGCGAGAGTCTAAAATTTCGATTGCATTTAGATCTACGATTTCAAGAAATCCCTTCATTGTTGTTCCCCTTTCGTGTTTAGAAAATTCTTAAAGTTTTAAATGTCTCATATACATATATTACAACTTTGAAGGGAATTTGTCAAATCCCGTTTAAGCGTGTCACAGAAATTTAATGTTAAAGATAAACGGGGGGATTCGGGCTTCGCCATTTTCATCATTTTTAAAACGGGACAATCTTAATGAAAAGTGCTATAATGGTTGTATAGCAGTTCTGTTTGAATTCATATTAATTCATATTAGTGAAAGGAATGGTTGCGATGAACATAATAGTATGCAAAGATTATGATATTTTAAGCAAAAAAGCGTCAGATTTTGTGTCAAAAGAAATAAAAGAAAACCCCAAATTGGTATTGGGACTTGCCACCGGTGCAAGCCCTTTGGGAATGTACAAAAATTTAATAGAAATGCACAAGTCCGGTCAGTTGGATTTTTCTTGTGTGACTACGTTTAATTTAGACGAATATGCATCTCTTGCACCAACAGACCCCAATAGCTACAACTACTATATGAAAACAAATTTTTTTGAGCATGTAAATATTGATCAAAACAAAACGTTTTTGCCGAATGGTCAGGCTCCGGATTTGCAAAAAGAATGCAAAAAATACCATGAAACCATACAACAAGCGGGGGGGATAGATTTACAAGTGCTGGGTATAGGTAGCAACGCTCACATTGGTTTTAATGAACCAGGTTTGTATTTTGAAAAAACACCATTTGTTACAGATTTGGCAGAGGAAACGATAAAAGCCAATGCACAATATTTTGATAACAAAGAGCAGATGCCAAAACAAGCAATAACAATGGGTATTGGCAACATTATGGAAGCGAAAAAAATATTGTTGCTATCTTCCGGAAAAAAGAAAGCCAATGCCATATATAGTATGGTACATGGAAAAATTGATCCACAGATACCCGCATCTATTTTGGGTGTCCATAACAATGTTACAATAATAATAGACGAAGATGCGGCACACCTTTTGTGAAAAAGAAACGAAATAAAGTAAGGGAGTTAAGTTATGAAAGCAATGCTAATAGATGGCAACAGCATAATAAACAGAGCTTTTTATGGGTTGCCAACATTAACAAATAGCCGTGGAGAACACACAAACGGGGTTTACGGCTTTTTGAACATATTTTTTAAGTTGTATGAGGAGGAAATGCCCGACTATGTTGGTGTAGCATTTGATTTGAAGGGGCCAACATTTCGTCACAAGCAATATGAAGCCTATAAAGCTGGGCGAAAAGGTATGCCTGATGAGCTTGCAAGCCAGCTGCCGGTTTTGAAAAAATTGCTAACCACCATGAATATACAAGTGTTTGAAGCAGAAGGCTACGAGGCAGACGATATATTGGGCACTTTGGCAGATTTGTATCAAGACAAAGGTATAGGCGTTGTGCTGATTTCCGGAGACAGGGATTTGTTGCAGCTTGCTACACCGACCGTAAAAGTACGCATACCCAAAACAAAGGGCGGTAAAACAGAGGTTGAGGACTATTACGAAAAAGACGTAATAGAATCCATGGGAGTTACTCCCAAGGAGTATATAGATGTAAAAGCCCTGATGGGAGATGCAAGCGACAATATACCGGGGGTTCCGGGTATTGGAGAAAAAACGGCTCTAAAAATAATCTCACAGTATAAAAGTGTTGAAGCGGCACTTGAAAACTATGACAAAATAACCCCGCGGCGCATGGGGGAAGCCCTGATGATCAACAAAGACTTGGCGATAATGAGTAAGGAGTTGGCGACCATAATAACGCACGCCCCCGTGCAAGATATAGGCACTTCTGTTTCAAAAGAGGACATTTTCAACAATCGTTTTAAGGAAGAGTTAATTAACCTGGAGTTTAAATCTATAGTGACAAGGTATTTTGCTCCCGGGCATTTGCCTCAAACCCAAGGGGTTGCTAATGTTGATACAATGCAAACGATTTTTACCAAAGAAGAATTGCAAACTCTAATGGATGATATAAAGGTGCAAAAACATGTTGGGGTTGGTGTTGTGCCTTTTTTAGGGAAAGTGGTCGGTTTGAGCTTTGCTTATGAAAACAAAGGCTTTTTTGTGGAGATTAATCAACAGTTATCGAAAGAATGTATTTTGGAACTTTTTGAAGAGATAAAAAACGGCCCGAAACTTATTTTTTTGGATAGCAAGGCTTTTTTGAATTTTGCTAAATGTGATGTACATGTTGCTTTTGATACATATTTGGCGGCATATATTTTGAATATAGAGAGTAATTTGCGAAATATAGCCCGGGAAATCCTCTCTATTTCTGATATTGCAACAGATACGGAACTCTCGGGTAAAGGAAAAAACAAAAAAACTTTTCAAGAGCTAACTCGGGAAGAGCAAACAAGGTACGGTGCGTACCATGGTGCTGTTGCTTTAACAACGCATCCGATTATGGTGGAGTTAATAAAAACAAACAACCAACAAGAACTATACTATAATGTGGAGCTACCTCTTGCAAAGGTGCTTTCATCTATGGAGGAGCATGGTATAAAAATTGACAGGATTGCCTTGGTAAATTTCGATAACAAAATAACCCAAGATATAGACCGACTAACGGCAGAGATACACAGCTTAGCCGGAGAAAAGTTTAATATAAACTCCCCTTCACAAATGGGAATTGTGTTATTTGAAAAATTGGGGCTAAAGGGTAGCAAAAAAACAAAAACAGGGTACTCTACTGCCGCAGAGGTGTTGGAAAAACTCAAAAACTCTCACCCTATCATAAACTGTATTTTAGAATATCGGACATTGAGTAAACTGAAATCTACTTATTGCGAAGGATTGATGAACCTCACCGACCCCCAAACCGACAAAATACACACCACATTTAGCCAAACTGTTACAAGCACCGGTCGCCTTTCTTCTTTAGAGCCAAACTTGCAAAACATACCGATTCGTATGGAGTTGGGGCGGCAGTTACGCAAAGTTTTTATACCCAACAGCAGTTCCAATGTGTTTTTAGATGCTGATTATAGCCAGATAGAACTCCGCATAATGGCACACCTTTCCCAAGACCCAAACATGCGTCTTGCCTATGAAACAGGGATAGATATACACAGGGCTACGGCTGCTCAGGTATTGGGTATTCCCGTGGAAGATGTAACGGATGAGCAACGCAGCAATGCAAAGGCGATAAATTTTGGCATAATATACGGCATTGGCGCTTTTAGTTTGGCACAGGATTTAAAAACCACCAAAAAAGAAGCGGAGCAGTATATTAATATGTATTTTGAACAGTACCCACTGGTTAAAAAATATTTGGAAGGTGCTGTGGCTTCTGCAAAAGAAACGGGTTATGGCCTTACCATTTTTGGTCGCCGCCGCAATATACCGGAGCTAAAGTCATCTAGCTTTATTGTTCGCGGGTTTGGTGAAAGGGTGGCAATGAACATGCCTATACAAGGCAGTGCCGCAGATATTATGAAAATAGCGATGGTGCAGGTTTATCAACGCCTTATAAATGAAGGTCTGCAAAGCCGTTTGATCCTTACTGTGCACGATGAGCTACTGATAGAGGCAAAAAAAGATGAGGTGCAGCAGGTAAAAACCTTGATGAAAGAGGAAATGGAAAATGCGGCAAAGTTGTCGATACCCCTGGAGGTGGAGGTGCATGAGGGGGAAACCTGGTATGACGCAAAATAAAAAAAGCGAAATTTTTGGTATAACCGGAGGTAGTGGCTCCGGAAAATCCTATGTTGCTAACATTTTCAAAACATTTGGAGCCTATGTTATAGATGTGGATAGGCTCGGTCACAGTGTTCTTGAAAATGAAGCCCATGACGATGTAATGGCTCAATTTGGCACAACACAAAGAAAAGATTTGGGCAAAATAGTGTTTAATGATTCAGATCGTCTACAGGCTTTGAACAGTATAATGCACTCTCATATAACAAAAAGAGTATATTTGCAAGTTGCCAATGCCCTGCATAACAGAATAATAGTGATAGATGCCGCCATTTTGACAACGCTAAATCTGCATTTAATTTGCGATACGATTATTTTTGTGAAATCCGACAAGCTAAGTCGTATAAACCGTATTGTGGAGCGAGATGGTATTACACGAGAAATGGCTGCAAAAAGAATAGAAAGCCAACGCATATTTGCCCCAAAAGGCAGTATTGTTATACAAAATGGATAGCACAAGCAAATTAACTTTTCCTTTAAAAACGACAATGAAAAGTTAATTTGCTATGGCAAATCAACTTTTCATTTAAAAACGGCAGCGAAAAGTTAATTTGCTGTAAAGGGCTATAAATCATCTTCCGTTTCTTTTAAATCTTGGAAAAGATTCAGTTGATGATTTGCTTCTTTTGCCTCTTTCACTTCCCTTGCTTCTATCCCAAAATACCTGAGTCCAAGATTTGTGATTGTGCGCCCTCGGCTGGTGCGTGCAATAAAACCCAGTTGTATGAGGTACGGTTCATAAACATCTTCTATTGCGCCCGGGTCTTCATTTATAGATATTGCTAAAGTTTCCAGCCCAACGGGGCCGCCGCCAAATTTGTGTATTATACATTCCAACACTTTGCGATCCGTTTGATCCAACCCCATTCTATCCACCTCCAATGTGTTTAAAGCATAATCTGCAAGGCGGTCTGTTATTTGTTGGTTTTGCACCGTAGCAAAATCCCGTACGCGCCGCAGCAGGCGGTTAGCGATACGGGGTGTGCCGCGGGAACGGCGGGCAATCTCTTCCGCTCCCTTTGGAGTTATTTCTATTTTGAAAACTCCTGCACTCCTTTCAACGATCTCTGTCAATTCTTCTATTGTATAGGGTTCCATGCGGTGTATTACACCAAACCTATCCCTCAAAGGGGACGTAAGTAACCCAACGCGTGTGGTAGCTCCAACCAAGGTAAAGGGGGGCAGATTAAGCCGTATGCTTTTCGCTCCTTGTCCTTTTCCTATCACAATATCCACAACAAAGTCCTCCATTGCGGGATAGAGAACCTCTTCCACAACACGGCTAAGGCGATGGCATTCATCTATAAACAAAATATCACCGGGGGACAGCTCGTTAAGTATTGCAACCATATCCCCCGGGCGCTCTATGGCAGGCCCCGAGGTAGTCTTTATGTTGACGTTAAGCTCCTTTGCGATGATGGTGCTAAGGGTGGTTTTGCCAAGACCCGGAGGACCGTAAAGCAGTACGTGGTCTAGCGTGTCTTTTCGTATTTTTGCAGATTTTATATAAACTCTCAACGCCTCTTTTATTTTGCTTTGACCAAAAAAATTAATTAGACTGTCCGGGCGTATACTTTGATCTATATCTTCTTCTGTTAAACTGGTTGTTATTATGCGCTTCATTATAAATAGCTCCCTTTTTTATTGTATTATACCTATTATACCCTTCCGGCGATAAAATTTCAAGATTGGCGAGAATTTATGAAAATTGCTTATAGAAATATTATTCTAATGCGAACTTTGAAACCTTCTATCACTTTACCAACAGCTTGCTGTCAGGTGGTGTTACCGATGTTTTTTTATGGGTACATTAATTTTAGAATTTATTTGTCCCATGCGAAAATAGCCTTTTTTTCATAGAAAACAGTCTAGCCCTATGTAGATTACAAGCGAAGTTTTGAATTGAAATTTTGAAATCCGAATAATTTTTGAGTTTCCCCATTTTTTTACGTAAACCAATCCCAAGTGAGTTGGGGAGAAGGTTTTGGGCGTGCGAAGAAACTTTTAATACCGGTATATGATT
>WRKF01000132.1 GCA_009778165.1 Defluviitaleaceae bacterium | reverse complement strand
TTCGAGTTCCTTTCGTTGATTTTATTTATTTTTTTCAAAGTTTCGGGAGCTTTGTTTGTTAGATTCTTGAAAACCTATTGAAACTAAATTTCCGTGATTCATGCGTTTGTCGTGTATTGTTCGTGCGTTTGTCGTGTTAAAAAAATCGAACATACAAACGTTAGACATCCGGGAGTACGGAAACCTCAGCACTCCTCCCGCTCATCACAGATAATTATACAGATTATCAAGTTTCTTGACTTCATGCCGCTTGCTGATGGTGATAGGTGCGACCTCAATATCAAAAAAGTCTTTCATTACTTTGTCGATTCGTCTGTAGTTCAAGACAAAAACAATGGGTTGCCATAATAATGATAAATTGATATAATTAACTGATACAGATTAAAAACAAGAAAACAAAAAAACATCAAAAACATTGGGAGGCTCAATAATGGTAGAAATAAAACCGCAAGGTGTAAAAGGTAAAGTTATTATAGCAAAAGACGTTTTGGCTAATATTGCAGGTGCTGCTGCATTGGATGTGGAGGGGGTTGTGGCTCCTTCTGACACCCAGTTCGATTTTAAGCTCCCTCGCAAAAACCCTCGCAGCCAATATCGTTGGGTAAAAATAGAGTATAAAGAAAAACTGGAAATAACTCTTAATATACACGTTAAAACCGGCTTTAAAGTTGTCGGTGTTTCTGAAGAGATTCAAAAGAAAGTTAAAAATGAAGTGGAAACGATGACAGGGGTAGATGTTTTTACAGTAAATGTAGTAGCATTGGGGGTAGCGGCATAAAATGAAAACAGATCGCCGCACAGAAAGAAAACATGTTTTTTGTTTGGCTTTCCAACTGGCTTTCCAAGATAATGATCCGGAGCAAATGTTGGAGCTATACATAGAAAACCACCCCACCATACCCTACCAAGGATTTATTCAATCTTCTTTTGAGGGCATACATAAAAACCTCAAACAAATAGATGGTTTAATAAATCAAAACCTTAAAAATTGGAAATTTGAAAGAATAAACAAAGTGGATTTGACTATAATACGTCTTGCTGTTTATGAAACCGCTTTCGCAAATACACCTTCAAAAGTAGCAATAAACGAGGCTGTAGAACTGGCAAAGGAGTTTTCTACCGAAGAGGCTCCAAGTTTTATAAACGGCATTTTGGGAAGGTTAATAGCAGAGCGTTAAAACACTGTATAAATCTTTTTTTATATCTTTTACATAGCACTTTCCTTATTTCATGCCTTTTATATTATATGAGGTTCAATATGAGGTTCAATAAATGAAAAAAGTTTTAACGGTGCAGCAGATAAATAGCTATATACGCCAACTTTTTGACGAAGACGTTATTTTAAGCGAAGTTTTTGTGCAAGGTGAAATATCGAATTTTAAAAGCCATACCCATCTATACTTCACTCTAAAAGACGACTTTGCAACAATTAGCTGCGTAATGTTTGCATCTCATGCATCTTCTCTGGCGTTTAAGCTAAAAAACGGTCAAAAAGTAATACTTTTTGGTCGTATCGGTGTTTACGAAAAAACAGGCAACTATCAAATATATGTGGAGCTGGTACAACCTGTTGGGTTAGGTGCTTTGCACCTGGCTTTTGAGCAACTTAAAGAAAAACTCAACAGTGAAGGGCTTTTTGATAGCGAACACAAAAAGAGCCTGCCTGAAAACCCGGGCATCGTCGCACTTGTTACATCCCCCACAGGGGCTGTTGTGCAGGATATGATACGTATTGCAAAACGGCGCAGTCCGGCAACAAACCTGCTCGTTGTACCAACAATTGTGCAAGGAGATGATGCACCGGAAGCCATAGCCAATGCCCTGTACGATCTAGCAGAATATGGTCGTGCAGATATTGCAATACTTGCCCGAGGTGGCGGCTCCACAGAGGATTTATGGGCTTTTAACGAAGAGATTGTGGCAAGGGCTATTTTCCGCTTCCCTTTACCCATAATTTCTGCAATAGGGCACGAAACAGACTTTACCATTTCAGACTTTGTAGCTGACTTGCGAGCGTCTACTCCGTCTGCAGCAATAGAAATTGCCTTATCGGACAAAAACGCTCAATCCCTTGTCTTATCGTCAACGATTGGAACTATAAATAACCTTACAACCGCTCATTTATCAGATTGTAGACGTAAAATGACCCAAAGCAACGATATTATAAACAACAAACTAGATACACTATTGGCAGAAAACCGCCAAAATTTGCGATTTTTAGCATCTGTTGTTAACAATTTGTCGCCTTTAAACATTTTAGAAAAAGGATACAGCGTAGTTTATAAAAGAGGGGAAGCGATACGCACAGCAAAACAGCTCAACTATGGAGATAAAATAACCATAAAGTTTAAGGATGGAGAAAAAATGGCGGAGATATTTTGATGGATAAAAATCAAACCAATCAAACCTATGAACAGGCTTTAGCTCGTTTGCAAGAAATAGCTCAAACACTTGAAAACAGCGAAACACCCTTGACCAAGGTAATGGAACTTTACAAAGAAAGTATGGATTTATTTGTTTTTTGTAAAGAAAAGTTGGATTCTTTTGAAGGAGAGGTTGCGCTACTGCGTAAAAATGCAGAGGGCAATTTTGAAAAAGATAGTTGGAACGAGAATTAATGGATTATTATAAAGATATTTTGCGTGTGAATTTAGAGAAATATGTACTGATAAAAGATAAAGTTTTGCGCGAGGCTGTGTTGTACTCTTTAAGCTCCGGTGGCAAAAGGCTTAGGCCCGTATTAACATTAGCCGCTTGCCATAGTGTCGGCGGTAGGTTGCAAAAGGCTCTACCTTTTGCTTGTGCAATAGAAATGATACACACATATTCCCTCATACACGACGATTTGCCTGCAATGGACGACGATAACATGCGGCGAGGCCGCCCCACAAACCACATAGTACACGGAGAAGCTATAGCTATACTTGCAGGGGATTCTTTGCTGAACGGAGCCTATGAAACAATGGCAAATTATTGTCTAAAACGGCCTTTACCCAAAAATATAGTGGCTATGGCAACTATCGCAAAAGCGGCAGGGATTATGGTAGAGGGACAAGCAAAAGATATAACGGGAGTTACAACTGCCTGTGAACTGCTACAGACCCAAAGACAAAAAACAGCAGCTCTCATTTGTGCAGCTGTTTCTGCCGGTGCCATTGTGGGTGGTGCAATGCCAAAACAAGTCAAATATATAGCTAAAGCAGGGGCTTGCCTTGGGTTGGCATTTCAAATAAAAGACGATTATATAGAAGAAACTCAAACCGAGCAAGTTCTTGGCAAGACAAAAAGTGATAAAAAGAACAATAAAAACACTTATGTAACGACCTTCGGCAAAGAAAAGTCTCGAGAGGATATGTATATATTAGGGAATAGAGCTCTTGCACTTTTAAACAAAGCAGGGCTTAAAGATAGGAATTTACAAAAAATATTTGAAAATATATTAAAACTATAAAAGCAACAAAAAGGAAGTTTCCGCATGATAATATTGCAGAACCAAATTTTTATGACAGCCCTTGCCGGTTGGTTGGCTGCTCAAATTATAAAGTGTGTAATAAACACTTTACAAACTAAAAAATTCTCTTTAGAAATATTGTTTAGCAGTGGTGGTATGCCTAGCTCCCATACGGCTATTGCTGTTGCAATGGCAACAAAAGTGGGCATTGTAGAAGGTTTCGACTCTACTTTTTTTGCCATTGCAGCCGTTTTTTCCTGCGTTGTAATATATGACGCAATGGGGGTTAGACGACAAGCCGGCAAACACGCTCAAATTATAAACATACTCACAAAAAACTGGCCCAGCACTCCAAACTTAAAAGAGCTTTTGGGACACAAACCCATAGAGGTCGTTTTTGGCGTGTTTTTGGGTATTGCTGTTGCTTTTATTTCGGCAATTTAAACAAAATGGAGAAAATGGAGCGTTTAGATATACTATTGGCTAACACTAAAAATATTTCCAGGGAAAGGGCAAAGGATTTAATAAAGCAGGGGAATGTAAAGATAAATGATATGGTAACAAAAAAGCCAAGTACACTTTGCCAACAAGATTGTAAAATAGAGCTTATCCTGCCCGAGCAGAGCTATGTGAGCCGCGGGGGATACAAGTTGGCAGGAGCTTTGGCGTATTTTTGTGCAAACGTTAAAGATGCTATTTGTATAGATATAGGCGCAAGCACAGGGGGGTTCACAGACTGCCTGTTACAACACGGGGCAGCCCGTGTGTATGCGGTAGATGTGGGAACAAAACAACTACACCCCCTTCTGGTATCACATCCGCAAGTTATTAGCATGGAGCAAGTTAATATAAAAAATTTGCAATTGGATATTAAAGCCAACTTTATAACAATAGATGTTTCTTTTATATCCCTTAAAACCGTGTTGCCCATCGCCTATAATTTCCTATACGCCGATTCCTATTGTTTAGCACTTATAAAACCACAGTTTGAAGTTGGTTTTGAGTATTTGAGCAAAAAGGGAACCCCAAAAGATTTAATGTTACATAAAAAAGTTATAAGGGATATAACCGAAATAACAAAAAGCATAGGCTTTCAGATGATTGGTCATACACCTTCCGAGTTGCAAGGGAAAAAAAGTAAAAATACAGAATATTTTTGTTATCTGAAAAAATAATACAAAAAACACAAAAAACCTTATTATAGCTATTCCGATATAGGAGTACACATGAAAACAATTGGCATTTTGCCAAACTCTACAAGAGATGTAAATTTAGAATATACGAAAACACTGCTAAAATGGTTGGACTCTAAAGGTTATGAAACCCATGTTGGTGAGGACTACCCAAATGCTGCACATGATATTTGCAAAAAGTGCGATTTTGTTATATCTTTAGGTGGCGACGGCACTATTTTGCAAAATGCGGCTTTGTGTGCAAAACACAAGACCCCTTTACTTGGCATTAACCTTGGCTCTATCGGCTATTTAACAGACGTGGAAATGCACGAGGGCAAACAAGCCATAGAAAAGGTATTGGTAGGCAACTATCATATAGAAAAACGTATTCTTTTGGAAACACAAATAGACGATTGTGTAAACTTAGCTTTAAACGACATTTGTGTATTAAAAAGAGATACGGCAAAAATGATAACACTGGATGTTTTAATAAACGGAGAGTATATTGACACATATCGTGCCGATGGCATTATCGTTGCGACCCCAACCGGTTCAACCGCTTATAACCTTTCGGCAGGCGGGCCGGTCATCAAACCGGATCTTAACAATATGGTCATTACACCAATCTCACCATACAAAATATACTCCCGCCCTTTAGTTATTTCGGGAGAAGATTCTGTCGTTATAGCTGCTCACGAATATTCCAATGCTATTGTGTCTGTAGATGGCAGCACTGTACAACTAACGAAAGATATAAAAATAAAAAAGTCGCAGAACACTGTAGATATTATCCGCACCACAACCCAAAATTTTTATGATATACTTAGGGGGAAATTTTCTATTTCCGGTTTTCAAAAAATAGCGGCAAAAAGCTATAGCGATTCAACTTAAAAGAGGTAATACATGTTAGAGAACATTTATATTAAAAATGTGGCACTTATACCGGAGCTAGAGCTTAACTTTTCCCCCAACCTCAATATTTTGTCGGGGGAAACGGGGGCAGGGAAGTCTATTATTATAGATTCTATCAACTTTGTTTCGGGAGGCAGAGTCACCGCGGATTTTGTAAGGCGAGATGCAGATATGGCTTCTGTTACGGCTCTGTTTAGTGTGGCAAAAACTACCGCAACATATCTGTCCCGACAAGACATCCCAATAGAAGACGATAATAAAATCATTATAAAACGCACAATTAATAAAGAGGGGAAAACCACTTTGCGGATAAATGGCAAAACAGCCCCATTAGCTACTTTAAAAAATCTCAATATAATAGATATACATGGACAGTTTGAGCACCAATTTCTTTTAAACGAAAAACATCACATGAATTTGTTGGATCAGTTTTGCCCAAGCAACATGCCTTGGTTAAAGGCTCAGCTTTCAGAAACCATAAACGATTACAAAGCTGTAAATGAGCGTATAACCCAAATAGAATCCCAAAACAGCAACATAGTTACATTACAAGAGGATATAGAGGAACTTGACTCACTTAATATAACTACAGGCGAAGAGGAAGAAATTTTAAAAGAGATAAAATATCTAAGCAACTACCGTCAAATAGGAGAAGCCATAACAAATTCGTTAGATATGCTTGCCCACGAAGATGGTGCAGAGGACAAAATTGGTAAAGCCACAAAGTATTTAGCAGGAATTGCAGAGCATCTTGAAAATGAAGCAATACTGCAAGAGTTAGAAAATATTAGTATGCAGTTGCAAGAAATTGTGATAAGTTTGTCCCATCAAAATGTGGAGTTTGATCAAAACCGATTGGCAGAGTTGGAAGGGCGCTTGTCTATCTTGCATCAAGCTAAACGCAAATATAAAATGGAGCTTGAAGAAATTTTGGCACACCACCAAAACCTAAAAAAGCAACTACAAGAAATAGAAGGTGCATCTATAGAGATAACGAAACTCAAAAATTCCCGAAAAATATTGCAAGACAGTATAATAGAGGCTTGTAAAAATTTGACCGATATGCGTACCGAAGCAAAGACTGTTTTGGAAGCTAAAATCATAAATAATCTGCAAGAGTTGGGGATGGAAAATGTAAGATTTGAGATTGATATACAAAAAAAGTCTACTTTTGGTCCGGCAGGGAACGATATGGTTGCTTTCCTTATATCACCAAATCTCGGAGAAGAGTTAAAGCCTTTGGCAAAAATAGCGTCCGGTGGCGAAATGAGCCGTGTTATGCTTTCGCTAAAAATAGTGCTATCTCAAGATACCGGTTTAAACACGTTTGTTTTTGATGAAATAGACACGGGGGTAAGCGGGCGCACCGCACAAAAAGTAGCCCACAAACTACACCTACTAGCGAAAGAAAAACAGATACTGTGTATAACTCACCTACCCCAAATTGCCGCCGTGGCAAGCACCCATTTTTTGATAGAAAAAACTGCAACCACTAAAGATACAACAACAACCGTCCAAACGTTAATCGGTGAGGAAATAACAAAAGAGCTGGCAAGACTAATAGGTGGTGCGGAAATAACAGACAATACCATGGCAGCGGCAAGGGAACTAAAAGAAATGGCTAAAAATTTAGTGTAGTAATGGGATGAAATCCTTTTGATATAGGCAAATTTAACGAAAGGAGAAACCATATATGAACCCGACTGAAATAGCAGTTAAAAAAGCAGAAGAAGCAAACACGCTAAGGATAATAAGACTTCTTGAAAAATTGGCAAAAGACGGCAAGGGATTGGAAGAAGCGATAGAAATTTTGGAAATACAAGCGGAAAAATTAAAAACATAGTAAGGACAAAAGGCATCGCATATAGCTATTCCACTTAACAAAATTAAGTGGAATAGCATTCTAAATTCGGCAGTTTTATGGGAGTTTTATAGTAGTTTTACGAATGGATTTTGAAAATCCATTACACCCTGACTACATACTCGCCTGTTCTGGTATCTATCTTTATTGTTTCTCCGGCTTCTACAAACAGAGGAACGTTTACCCTCGCTCCCGTTTCTACTGTAGCCGGTTTTACTGCTCGCCCTTGTGCAGTGTCGCCTCTAAGACCGGGTTCGGTTTCGGTTATTGTTAGCTCTACCGTTGTGGGAGGTTCTATACCAAACACCTTACCTTCATGAGAAAGCATTTGCACTATCTCATTTTCCTTTATAAACTTTAGGGTATCGCCTATTTCAGTTTTGTCCAAGGCAATCTGTTCAAAGGTAGCATTGTTCATAAAATGAAACAAATCACCGTCATTGTATAAATATTGCATTTCCATTCTGTCTATATGGGCTTTCGACATTTTTTCCTGTGGCCTAAATGTTCTTTCTGTGATTGCACCACTTACCAAATTTTTTATTTTTGCCCGAACAAAGGCTGCCCCTTTCCCCGGCTTCACATGTTGCGATTCAATAATTTGATAAATATCTCCTTCTATTTCTACTGTTAAACCGTTTTTAAAATCTCCGGCAGAAACCATAAAATCCTCCTTTTTAGACAAAAAAGTCTATTATACGTTGTCTATAGCAAATTAACTTTTTCTTTGAAAAAGTGCTATAATGGTAACGGATCTCGCACAAGAACCCGCCCCGCTCCCAGTGTTAGGGTTAATGATATATTGTAATGTCTGTTCTCCAAAGTAATAGTCATTGGTGTGTTTGTTGTTCCCCTTGGTGTAAAATTTATCGTTTGAACCGACGATCCTGCATTGCTAGCATTTGGGAATGCTCTAAAACCTTCCAATAGCGGTCTGTTCGCGCCGCCGTCAGGCCTGTAATCAATCAAATAACCGTCTTCAAAAATACTGATTTGCACATCAACACCTTTTTGTATTGCCATTTGTTGAGCATATCGGATATCAGCGGCAAGCAGATTAGCGGCACTAATTATATCACGACGGTAACTTTGGCTTGAACCAAACCAAACGGCAGTAACTATAATGGCTAAAACTCCAAGGGCTACCGCTAGCTCTAATATTGTAAACCCCTTTATTTTCTTGTTTTTCAATTGTTCCTCACTTTTTTCACAAAAGACTTAACAACAATTCGCTCCAACCCCCTTTTTAGAAACACACCAAAACTTTCTCTGTTTTGTACCGGGCGAATGAGAATCGTAAGCATTTTGTTTTTGTTGCCACACCAAACATCGGTAAATATTTGATCCCCTATTATTGCCGCTTGGGAAGGCGGTGTGTTAGCCGCATTTAGCAGTTTGTTCAGAGCTTTTGTAAAAGGCTTCCTTGCTTTGTAAACAGCCAAAAGATTGAGCTTTTCGTTAAACAAACTCACCCTTTTTTTGTTGTTATTAGACAAAAGGCAAATTTTAAACCCCATTTGTTGCAAATCGTCAAAAAAAACTAACAATTCTTCTGTAGGATGAAGAATGTCAAAAGGTACCAACGTATTATCTATATCAAAAACCAAGGTTTTTATATTGCGGTCAAGCAATTTTTGGTAAGGTACAGCTTGTATGTTCTTTGCATAAATTTGTGGATAAAGAAACTGCATTGTCTTCTCCTAGATAAAAACTGTTTTTCAAAATTCTTCAAAAACTATATAAATTTCAGCAACAAGTGGCGTTATAACATACGTTTCTATTGGATAGTGAAACTGATTAAAATATATTTCCCCTTGTATATCCAAGATTGCCACAAGCCTAACAGATGAGTATATACCTTGTTTTGTTGCGGTAGAACGTATTTGCAGACTATCCCAATGGTTGTTGTGGGAAATTTCTACAACTATAGTATATTCTCCGTTTTGCAAAGTAAAAGTCGTTAAGTATACAAAAGCTATTGCGTGTTCGGCCAATGTGCCGTCGTTATATATTGCGGTTGCTCTAATATCGGCGGCATTGTTTGTTATATTTTCGTTTATGGTAGCTATCCCTTTATATATCCCGTGTTGTGCCATAGGGTGCAAATTGGCAGCGGCTGTCGCATTTGCCGCTATAGCCGCATTTAGGAATGTAATGTGCAAAAGTACCATAATAACAGAAAAAATGCCGCTCATTAAAAATAGTACGTATATATATGCTGTACCTTTTAAAGTTTTACGAGGTGTGTCGGTTGGTGTCATAAATACCTTTCTAAAATTTTTTTTCGTTCATTTTTCGCCAATTTTAAACCTGCTCGGAACTCCATTGGGGTTTGCCCCAAATTTTTTTTAAAAACTTTACAAAAGTATGATTGCTCTGTAAACCCTAAGATAACAGCTATATCTAAAATAGATTTTTCTGTTTCCATAAGCAACACTTTTGCTTCTTCCAATTTTCTAAAAATAATATAACTGGACATTGTAACCCCCACCTCTTTTTTAAAAAGACGGCTTATATAATGGTGGCTAAGGTATACCTGGTCGGCAACACTGTCCAAGGTTATATTTTCTTTATAATTGTTTTCTATGTATGCCAAAGTTTTTAGTACATGATCCGATACCAAATGGCTTGGATAATATTTCAAATTTTTCTTTGCATGTTTTTCATTAATTTCTATATGTTTGTGGAGTTTATCGCTACTATATTTTTTGATTATATTTTCCAATATTTTGGGGGCTGTTGGCTTTAAAACAAATTCCTCTATACCTAAATCCAAAAAGAATCTTTTTGTATCTTCGGTAATATGGGCACTGGTAATGATTATGGTGATATTTTTATTCATGTTCCTTATTTTTTGTGCAACTTCTATACTATCCATACCGCCCATTTTTAAGTTTAGCAAAATCAAATCGCAAGGAACGGCTTCGCAAAGCTCCAAAGCACTTTTGCCGTTATTGCATTCTCCAACCACTCTTGCCTTTGTGGTATTTTTTATGATTTTTTTCAAAACTTTTCTTTCTAAATATTCGTCTTCTGCAATAATTACTCTGCACATATCCCCTCCACTATTATATTATAGGAATATTTAAAGTAACCGTGGTGCATTTGTCTATTTTAGATTGGATAGTTAGATTATAGTCGTTTTGGAAAAAATAATCCAGTCGTTTTTTTGTGTTAAAAATCCCAAGTCCCGTTGTTTTTTTTCTCTCAATGCCATTATAATTTTTGGCATTTATTTTTTTTAAGATTTTTTCGTCTATTCCTACCCCTGTATCTTTAATAGTAATATTGAGCCGGTTGTCATTTTTTTTAACAACCAAATCTATGGTGCCAAGCTCCTTTTTCAACTCCAAACCGTGAATCATAGCATTTTCTACAAAATGTTGCAACGCCATTGCAGGTATTTGAAGGTTTAGCGTATCTTTATCTATATTTGTCTTAAAAACTAGCTGTTCACCAAAACGAATCTTTTGGATAAATATATAATTCTTGATATTAGCAAGCTCATTTTCCAAAGGAGTTAGCAGGCCACTTTCTTTTAGATTATGTCGGTACATGTCTGCTATTGTATATATGATTTCTTGGGTTTTTTCCGCCTTTTCTAAATAGGCTTGACGACCCGCCATATTAAGGGCATTAAACAAAAAATGGGGTCCAAGTTGAGATGAATAATATTTTATCTCCAGGCTTTTTAATTTGTGGTCTAAATCTAAATTTTCTTTTGTAATCGCTTGCAAATTTGTATTTTCTTGCTCTAGTTTGTAGCTGTCAATTATATAATCCAATATTGATTGAAGTAAATCTGCACAAGCCAAAATACGCTGATATGAAGCGAAAGGAACTTTGTCAAACTCGGCTTTTAATTCTGGATCTTCCAATATACCCGGGGTTAGCTCAAAAAAGCTGTTGTTAATTGGGATATTGTCTATTGCACGTATTTGACCGCACATGACAGAGCCAAGGTAAACACCGTTTATCGTAATGGGTACAGCAAAGTCTATAAGCCCGGCATGACAGCGATAAATAGATATTTTGCCATGTCGTGCTGTGTCCAAGCTAATGTGGGCATCGGAGCGTATGCAGTCTTCTAAATATTTTGGTATTTGGCGTATTTTTGTGCAAAAACTGCAAAAATTGCTGTATTTCAATATGGGTTTTCCGATATAATTTACAGTTACAGCGGCAAAACCGGTGGCTTTTGCAAAATTATCTTGTATAAATTGCAATCTTTCAAGGCTAATTACATCTTCTAGCTTCATTATCATACCATTATTATTTAGCGGTTCAACTTAAAATATGGAAAATTTTCAAGTTGAACCGCTGTGTGTTTTCGAGTTTTCAACAAGCTCTAAAATTTGCCTGCAAAATTCGGCAAATATTTTTTGTGTGCTTCCAACATTTCATATACTACCGTTTTAGCTATTGCGTCAGATGGGGTTAGAGGGTTAATGGTTAGTGCAGTTATAGTCTTGTCTATATCCCCTTCTATTGCCGCTTGGGCAGATAGTATTTCAAAAGATTTCATTTGTTGTACCAACCCATGTGCTTGCAACGGTAGCTTGCCAACATTTAGCGGGATTGGGCCACTTTTTGTAATCAGGCAACTGGCTTCTATTGCACTTTCGTGTTCTATTCCTGTTATTGTGCCATTATTTACTGTGTTAACGGTTTGTATATCATGCTTGTCGTTGTAAATGGAATCGATGAGGTTACATGCCGCATCGGAATAGTATGCACCGCCACGCTGTTGCAGTTGGGGCGGTTTAATAGCAAGATCCGGGTCTTTGTACAGCTCAAACAGCTCTGCTTCCACTTTTTGCACTTGGGTTGCTCTCGTTTCACCACTTTTTTTGAAAAGCTCCAGCATTTTTTTAACTTGCTGGTCGCTACGGTAATAGTATGCGTGATAAAAGCATGGCAAAACCCCAAGCCCGCGAACAAACTCCGGTCCATAGGTAACCGCATCTATATTGCGGATTTCAAGCCCATCACCAGGGTCTGGGCTAGCAAGGGTGTTTATAACTTTGTCGAGTATATCAACTCCGTCCACAAACACGTTTAGCCCATAAACCATGTGGTTAAGCCCGGCAAATTTTATCCACAGGCGTTTTGGCTCTATCTTCATTATGTTGGAAATGCCGCGTTCTATACCGATTGGTACGTTACACAGACCAATAACCTTGTTTGTTGCACCATAGCGCAAACAAGCCTCTGTAACAATACCGGCAGGGTTGCTAAAGTTTATTAACCATGCGTCCGGGCAAAGCTCTGCAATATCTTTTTGGATGTCTAAAATAACGGGTACTGTGCGAAGGGCTTTGAAAAGCCCGCCGGCTCCGTTCGTTTCTTGCCCTAAAAGCCCATGGCTAAGGGGTATGCTCTCGTCTAGCCCACGAGCTTTTAGCAGTCCAACCCGCAACTGGGTTGTTACAAAATCTGCTCCGGGTAGAGCTTCGCGCCTGTTTAGGGTAAGGTGAACCTTTGTTGGCAGCCCTGCCTTTTCAAACATACGTTTTGCAAGAGCTCCCACTATCTCCAACTTTTCCTTGCCTTCTTCTATATCCACAAGCCATAACTCTCTTATGGGAAGGTGTTCGTAGCGCAAAATAAACCCCTCTACCAACTCCGGGGTATAACTGCTGCCACCGCCAATCGTTACTATTTTTATTCCTTTCATGATGAGTAGTTCCTCCTTATGCACTGAAATTGTGTATTAATTTTTATGTACAAAGCACATTTGCCACATTATATCACATTATTGTGCATAGTGGCAACCACACAAAATAAATTTCCACAAATATATAGGTTTGATTAACTTTTATAGCAGTTCCGTTTTAAATTAGCCCTTTAAATTCATACTAAAACTGCTGAATTTAGGAAGCTATTCCACTTAATTTCATTTTAAAAAGGGCTAGAATTAAGTGGAATAGCTATAATAGCCGGGGAGTAATTTGTGCTTGAGGCATGAATCAAGACAGGATTCCATTCGCTTCCGCCAGCAAACGTTCCATCACCCAACTGTCCAAACGTGTTTTCTCCCCAAGCCCATAGAGTGCCATCGTTTTTTGCCGCCAAAAAATGAGCGTGGAAAGGTCTGCTGTTTGTAGAAATTTGAACCGAAACTGCATCATCCATCAATCTTTTTGGCAGCAATATTGATTGTGCATAAATGTAATCAGCGCGACTCTCGTTTAAACCCCAAACATAAAGTGTTCCATTAGCTGTAATAGCTGCCGAATGAGCATAACCCGCCGCTATTGTGCAAACGCCCTCTTTTATTCTGATCGGATAAACGCTATTAAGAATTTCCCGTGAGTGCGACGGTGTGCCAATACCCAGTTGACCGATAGTATTATATCCCCAAACCCACAAACCGCCGTCTGATGTAACAGCTAACGAATGAAATCCTCCTGCCGCAACAGCAACTACATCACTCATAATTTTAACGGGGGAAATAACTGCCGCTACATTGGCTGTTGGAAGACCAACGGGATGCCCGGTGCCGATGCCCAGTGCCGACGCAAGACCCATACCCCACAATGTTCCATCAGTTTTTATAGCCAAAGTATGACGAAAGCCACTTGATACATACGCCACATCATCCATTATAGGCACGGGCAAAACACTTAATCTGCCAATGTCACCAAACTTGCCATGGGTGTTTAGCCCCCAAGCCCATAGAGTACCATCGGTCGTTATAGCTGTTGTTGCAAAGGAAGAAGTTGAAACCGATACTACATCACTCATTATCTTGGTAGGAACAGGTTGAAATCGGTGGGTTCCGTTTCCGACTTGTCCGAAGCTGTTATAACCCCATCCCCACAAAGTGCCATCGCATGTTATGGTCATAACATGCCCTCTTGCAGCAGACATGCCACCGCCACCGCTTGCACAAACAAATGTAACATCGCCGTCAATATCAATGCGTCTTGCTCCAAGGAAAAGCCTCCCACTTTCATCTGAATGAACCTCAGAACTAAACCCATAATCTGATGCAACATTTCTGCCCCACATCCACAAAGAACCATCGTTATGAACAGCAAATGTTGTGCCATGGCCTGCCGCCACACTAACAAAATACCCATCTATCTCACTTATTCTCATTACATTACCTTGTGAGTTCTGCGAGCTTGCACAGGAAGTAAGCAACAACGCAACAAATAATAAACAACAAACTACTTGTAGCCTCAATTCTCCAACGCAAAAATCATGATTCATAAGTTTCAGTCCCCTTCATAACAACAAGCAAATTGCCCATAACATCAGATACAATTTTCACTATAGAGTGCAATTTATTGAGGATGGGTTCTTATATACAGCAACCTTGCCCACGTTTCTCTTAATTTGAATTAGATTTTAAAATGCCAAATTTCGCTTCTAGTTTTAGAAGAAATCTAGCGATTAGCCAACCTAAAGGCCATAATATGAAAATACCAATCAAGAAATCAATAAAATCATACTGATATTGAAATAATTCTCCATTGTAAGAATAATATCTGTCTATTTCAAGTAAATAGACAGTTAAACTATATATGTGATATATGGGATAGATAAAAAACGCTATAGCAAAGAAATGCGAACCGAAATTTACGAATTTATTTTCATTGTTGCCAGATCTAAGAAACGAAACAGCGCCAAAGTATATCTTTTTTAAAATACTCATAACTTTACCTACGCCTTTAATAACTCTAGCTTAAATTGTTTTTCATCTTCATTTACAAGTCCCATATGCAAAACTTTATTTATTTCGCTATGGTCAAAGAAAAAACTATGTGCTTCTAATATGTATCCCTCTGGAAATAGACAAGCAACATAATCAAAAGATTTTAAAATATCTTCCTCTTGTAACTGTACTTTTCTACAATATATCATAACACTTTTCGTGACTTTATTTAATATCACAACAGTTCCCATTGCATCTATTGTTACAATGGTACTCTTTATGTCCATTGTGTCTAAAAGTTTTGGTATTGCCGTTATTTCATTTGACTTGCTATCTACAGCTACCTCACTTACACAAAAACCGTTCTCGTC
>WRKF01000131.1 GCA_009778165.1 Defluviitaleaceae bacterium | reverse complement strand
AAAAAAAAAAAAAAAAAAAAAAAAAAACAATGGTATTTTACACAAAATTATCGTTGATTATCGACATAATTTTGTGTATATTGCACAACCATAATTTGTTCCTAACTCAAATTTGTTTGTATTTGCGACAAATAAAAAAATGTAGCAACTTTATTTGCTTTTTTGCAATAATTTTTCCGATAAAAACTTACGATTTTTTGAGGTGGATTTTTGAAAGAAAAAAAGCAGGTAGGGAAGGGGAAAACGGTGATATGAGGGGGTTTCGGGACAAAATTAGCGCCGTTCTAATGCGAACTATGAAACTCTTTATGTGTTACTTTATGGCTGAAGCGATGTGTGGGTGGGCAGAAAATTTTTTGTGCCGAGAAATTAAAAAATAATATTTACATATTATATAACAGATTTCATGGACAAAACAAGGGGAAAATTTCGGATTTTCAGTTTAAAAAATGATTTTTGCAGTCATCGCCAAAACCTCTTCCAACCCAAAGTGAAATCTGCTATAATTGTATAGGTATGATAAATAGTTTTCAGATTTAAGTTTAAGGTTTAATGAAAATTATTTGAAATTACAGCAAAATTACAGCACCATAAACTAAATAGTTCCGACATAAAGCTAGGTACCGATTTGAAACAGGAGTGCCTATAGTAAAAGAGATGGATATTAATATGAACATAACTACAATAACATGTACTCATTGCAACAAAACTTTTAAATTATCTGAGGCTATTTCTCACCAGATAAACGACGAGTTGTTTAAAGCGAAGATGGAGCAGAGCGATATGCTCCGCAAGGAGTTTGATGCAATCGCAGAAAAACAGACCCAACAAGCGGTAGAGGATGCGTTGGCAAAAGCCAGACAAGCCACCAAGGTTAAACTTGCTCAGGAACAGAAAAACGCCAGAATTGAGCTAGAAAAAAAAGATATAGAGGTGGCACAAACAAAGCAGGATATGGCTTTTGAGGTGGAACGAGCAAAACAGGCTACAGAGTTTGAAATGGATAGGCTACGTAAACTTGCGGAAAATTCTAAAGAAAGTGAAAAAGAACTGCGCAAGCAAATGAGTGCCTTGATAGATGAGTTAAGCAAAGCAAACAAAGCTAAAGAAGATGCAGAGCTTGCTGCTCGTCAAGACCTTTTAGAAAAAGAAAAAATTATTCGAGAAGAGGCCACTGAAAAGGCTTCCGAAAACTATAATTTAAAAATACGCGAACAAGAGGAACTTATAAGTAAACTCAAAGAGCAACTTACCACCGCAAAGCAAGTTGCGGAGCAAGGTTCCCAGCAGCTACAGGGGGAGGTTTTAGAGCTAGATGTGGAGCAAAATTTGCGCACCAGCTTCCCTTATGATATTATTAATGAAGTTAAAAAAGGCGAAAGAGGCTCCGATATTAGACAGATGGTAAATGAGCAGTTTCATCAAAATTGTGGCTTGATTTTGTGGGAATGTAAAAACACAAAAACTTACCAAGCGGGTTGGGTTAACAAGCTAAAAGATGAAATGGCTGCCGAAAAAGCCCAAATTGGGGTTATTGTGTTTAACCAAACAGGCGGTAACACAAAAGATTTCGAACAATTATCTGATAGCATATGGCTCGTTAAGCCACAACGTGTAATAATGTTAGCTACGCTTTTGCGTGAGATTCTGCTTAAAGTGCATATAGCGAACCGCAACGCAGAAGGAAAAGACGTAAAAGTTGAATTGATGTACAACTACCTTACAAGTGCAGAGTTCAAGAACCGTGTAAGCTATATTGTGGAATCCTATAGTGATTTAACAGCTCAGCTAGACCTAGAAAAAAAGCAAGCTCAAAAACGATGGGCTCTTCAAGAAAAGGTTATCCAAAAAGCAATATCCAGTATTACCGGCATGAGTGGCGATTTGGAGGGGATTACAGGAAGAGAGATCATATCACTACCCGAGCTGTAAAACTTTTTTGTGGGGGTATACATCACGCACCATGGAATACCAAATCCGGTATATACTCCCACAAAAAAAATCTTTGGAAAAGTTGCTTTTTGGAGTATATTGTTATATAATGCTACTGACTGAAAATTTTTAAAGATACAAACAAAAAATAAAAGCAAAAATAAATATAAAAATAAAAGGAGGGCTTGCTGTCTATGAGTTCTACATATGAGGTATTGGAAGACAACCTGGTTAAGCTAACCCTTAACATTGATTCAGAGGAGTTTGATAAAGCTATTAATGTAGTTTACAACAAAGAAAAAAAAGATATTCGTGTACAAGGTTTTAGAAAAGGAAAAGCTCCCAGAAAAATTATAGAACTTCATTATGGTAAAGGGGTTTTTTATGTTGATGCAATAAACCACTTGCTACCTGATCTATACGAAGATGCTATAAAAGAACATGAGTTGGAGATAGTTTCTGAACCGGACTTTTCTATAGAAGATATGTCTATAGAAACCGGTGCAGTTGTTGTGGCAGCAGCATATCAAAAACCCACTGTAATCGTTGCAAAAGAAGATTATATAGGGGTTACTTTTACAGCTCTTCCTCCTGTGGAGTTAGACCCTGAAGAGGTAGAAAGAGAGATTGCGCGAGAGCAAGATCTTAACACTCGTCTTGTGCCTGTAGAACGCTCTGTACAAGATAAAGATGTTGTTGTAATAGACTTTGAGGGCTTTTTGGGTGACAAACCATTTTCCGGCGGTGCAGGCGAAGACTATAGGCTTACCATTGGAAGCAACACATTTGTGCCGGGTTTTGAATCCCAGTTGATAGGCAAAAACAGAGGTGATGAAGTAGTTGTAGACATCACGTTCCCCGAAGACTACAGAATACCTGACTTGAAAGGTCAAGACGCTTGGTTTGAAGTTTTTTTGAAAGATGTTTTTGAAAAGGAAGTTCCTGAGTTAGACGATGAGTTTGCTCAAGACGTTTCTGAATTTGACACATTTGAGGAATACAAGCAGGATGTTAAAGAAAGGTTGCAGCAAGTTTTAAATGAAAAGTACGAAATCACAAAAAACAATGTCATCTTATTTGAGCTTGCAAAAAAAATAGAAATTAACGTTCCTGTTTCTATGGTGGAAACTGAAGTTGATACTGTAATGCAAAACATGAAAAATCGGTTGCAAATGCAGGGAAATTCGTTTGAATCATATTTAGAAGTTACGGGGCAAACTCATGATGAATTGTATAACAATGCCTTTCCCATGGCAGAGCAAAACATTAAAATCGGCCTTATATTGGACAGGGTAGCGGATTTGGAAGGTTTTGAGGCGACCGAAGAAGAGATCAAAGAGGAAGTGACAAAAATGGCCAAATCCTACTATTTGGACCCCGAAAAATACTACGAAACATTACCCGATAACATTCGCAAAGATGTTAAAGGGGATGTTAAACGTCAAAAGGCAAATAAGATGATTGTGGAAAACGCAATAGAGATTGCTGAGTAAAAAAGGAGAAAAAATGGCACTGATACCATATGTAATTGAACAAACAAGCCGCGGCGAACGGTCTTACGATATTTATTCCCGCCTTTTAAAGGATCGTATAATATTTTTGAGCGAAGAAGTTAACGATGGTGCTGCAAGTGTTATTGTCGCCCAATTGCTGTTTTTGGACGCAGAAGATCCGGAAAAAGACATTAACTTTTATATAAACAGCCCTGGTGGCTCCACGACTGCCGGTCTTGCAATTTATGACACAATGCAACACATAAAGGCAGATGTAAGCACAATTTGTGTTGGGCTTGCTGCCAGTATGGGGGCGTTTTTGCTTGCCGGCGGTGCTAAGGGTAAGCGTTTTGCACTGCCCAATTCTGAAATAATGATTCACCAACCACTAGGCGGCGCACAGGGGCAAGCGTCCGACATAAAAATACGTGCAGAGCGTATAATAAAATTAAGAGAAGACTTGAACCGTATGTTTGCAGAAAACACCGGACAGCCTTTGGAAAAAATTACACAAGACTCTGATAGAGACAACTTTATGTCTGCACAACAAGCGCTGGAATACGGTATTATAGATTCCGTTGTGCAAAAAAGGGGATAATATGGCTTTTAAAAACGACAAAAGATTAATGGTGGGCTGCTCATTTTGCGGCAAAAGCCAATCAAAAGTAAGAAGGATAATTGCAGGACCCGGCGGAGTCTATATTTGCGACGAATGTATAGGTGTCTGCAACGACATATTGGAAGAAGACGTTTTAATTAACAGCTTTGAAACTTTGGACGATTTTTCTGTTCCCACCCCCGTCCAATTGCGTCAAAAGTTAGATGAATATATTATAGACCAGGACAATGCAAAAAAAGCCTTGGCGGTCGCTGTTTACAACCACTATAAACGGATAAACAGCCTTGACCAAGACAACGACATGATAGAAATACAAAAAAGTAATATTTTGCTCCTAGGTCCGACGGGAACCGGCAAAACATATTTGGCACAAACTATGGCAAAGCTCTTAAATGTCCCTTTTGCAATAGTTGATGCCACATCTCTTACAGAGGCGGGTTATGTTGGTGAGGACGTAGAAAATATTTTGCTAAGGCTTATACAAGCCGCTGACTATGATATAGAGCGGGCTCAGCAAGGTATTATTTATGTAGATGAGATAGATAAAGTTGCTCGGCGGGGGGATAACGCATCCATAACCCGCGACGTTAGCGGCGAGGGTGTGCAGCAGGCTCTTCTGAAAATATTGGAAGGAACCGTTGCGTCCGTTCCGCCACAAGGTGGACGAAAACACCCGCATCAAGACTTTTTGCAGATAGACACAACAAATATACTGTTTATTTGTGGTGGTGCATTTGTTGGTTTGGAGCATATTATAGAACAAAGGCTTAACAAAAAAATAATAGGGTTTGGTGCTGAACACGTAACAAAAGAGGAAGCAAAAATGAACATAAAAAACAATGTGTTGCCTCAAGATTTAACGAAGTTTGGGCTAATACAGGAGTTTATTGGACGCTTGCCGGTTATTGTTACATTGGAGCCGTTAAATGAAGATGCACTTATATCTATACTGACCCAACCCAAAAACGCTCTCGTAAAGCAATACCAGCAACTGCTTGAAATAGACAATGTAACCCTGGAGTTCACAAAAGAAGCATTGCAGGCTATCGCACAAAAAGCAATAGACCGCGGTATTGGGGCTCGTGGTTTGCGAGCAATAATAGAAGGGTTTATGACGGATACAATGTATCAGGTACCTTCTCGTAATGATGTGGAAAAGATAACGATAACAAGCGAAACCGTCCTTGGAGAAGAAGAACCACAAATAATATATAATCCGGACAGACCGGTATTGAGCGGCAGAAGAAAGAAAAAACGCGTACAACCACAGCCTGTAACAGCTAGTTAAGATAGCAAGTTCAGGACAAATGCGTGAAAAACATAAAACCGTGGGGTGCTGCCCCGCACCCCGCTGGGGCCACGGACCCCAAGACCCCATTCTTTTTTTACATGAGTAAATATGAGTAAATTTTTGGATTTTACTCTTGACATTTACACAGAAAAACGGTTATAATAGTGTAAGAGTAGGGGAAATCAGTCGTCGGGCTTTATGCACTCGACTGTGCCTGTTAATGATTTGTTCGTTGGGGTATTTAAAATGAAAGATGGTAATAGCTTTGCAGACATTGTTGCTTACGTGTTTCGTTACATATTTTTGTTTTCAGCAATTAGCATGTGCTTTGTTTTGTTTAGTACCCCCGCTGTTTTGGTTCTTTTTGTTCCACTTAGCATAATTACCTTTTTTCTGTATATATTTGCATTTGCAACCTTGGGTCCATCCTTTGGTGCCGGTCTTGCTTGCATGATAAGCATTATAGGAAAAAAGGGCAACACAGAACATTTAGAGCCTTTTAGCCAATATTTTGAATTATACAAAAAAAACTTTGTTAGTACCGTAAAAATTTGGCTACCATTTTGCACTATAATGACCGCTCTGATTAGCCTTGTGGCTTTAGGGCAAATACAATGGCTGCTTTTGGCAGTTTTTTGTACCGTTATAATTACTACCACTACAATTATTAATGTCAGATTTAATTTTAAAGTGGTAGATATTATAAAGCTGGGGTTTTATTTTACTATAAAAAAATGGAGTATAACCTTGGCGTATATAGCAATTTTTGCAGTTTCTTCTGTATTGTTTCTGAGTGTTGGATGGCTGTTGACAGTGTTGTTTAATAGCATCGTATTTTATGCAATTGCACGGGTTAGTATGCCAATCCTCTCGGAAATAGAAGAGAATTTTTTAGAAAAGTCACAAGAGGAGGGTGACTAGGCAAGTCGAATCTAAGTCAAAACTACATAGCAATCCTAGTGGAATTGCTAAAAGTCATCTTTAATGTTGCACATAAGGAGGAAAAATGAAACGAGTTAAATTTTTTTCAGTTAGCGTTCTGTTCGCCGGTATACTATTTTTAAGTGCTTGTGGCACACCGGATCCGGATCCTGTAACACCACCGCCGGCACCACCTACCAATGGAGCTGCCGCAGTAGCACCACCCGAAGCAGAAGCGGGTACTCTTAGCGGTACTTTGCGCGTTGCATCTTTTACAAATGAAGCATTAATTTGGGCTACAGCTTTTCGTGGAGCTCACCCGGACATAGAAATAGACTTCACAGAAATTACTATGGAAGGCGGGCACTACCAAGAATGGCTATTTAACACGCTTGTAACAGGTGTGGATGTGCCTGACGTTGTGTTTTTGGAAGCGGAGTTTATACGTATGTTTGTTGAAACTCCTTTCTTGGCAGATTTAAGCCACTTGTTACCGGAAGCACACGCTATTAATATGTTCCCGTTTATTATAGATGCGGGAATGTACCAAGGACAAGCAAAAGCATTTAGTTGGCAGGCTACTCCCGGGGCAATGTTCTACCGCAGAAGCCTAGCTTTGGACTACTTTGGAACAGATGACCCGGTAGCAATACAGGCGCTGTTCGCTGACCTAGACACTACTTTAGACTCTTTCCGCACAATACGTGATTTGAGTGAAGGCCGTACTTTTGGTACCGGTTCCGCAAACGAGTTTTTCCGCGGTTTTGGTGCAAACAGAGCTCAACCATGGGTTGTAAACGACACTTTGACTATTGACCCGCTAATGTTTGAATTTATCGACTTTGCGCGCATTATCGAAGAAGAAGGTTTACACGGAAACGCTAACCAGTGGAGTGCAAGCTGGTTCCAAGCAATGAACGACAACTTGGACGACGCTTTTGGTAACCCAGTACAAGTATTTTCATACTTCTTACCTTCTTGGGGCTTAACGTATGTACTAATGAACAACGTGCCAGACCCATCTGAAGGTGTTCCGACAACATTTGGCGATTGGGGCCTTATCCCTGGTCCCGTTCCTTACCAATGGGGCGGTACTTGGGCTGCTGCAACAACAGCAGGCAACCAAGAGCTAGCAGCAGAGTTTATCCGTTGGATAGCGTTGAACGAATACAACCAAATGCGTTGGGCTACCGGTGTTTTTGACAACGCTTACTTAACAGCTATAGACCCTGCTTTCCCATCCGGTATTGGCCGTGGCCCTGGCGACTTTGTTTCTTCCCAAAACGTTGTTGAACAAATATCCGACACATTTGTGGGCGGTTTAGCTTACGAATTCCTTGGCGGTCAAAACCCATACGCAACATTTGGGCAACTGGCTCCTAACATTAGCTTGGCTCTAATGCAGGGTACAGATGCTGCGATAGGCGATCAGTGGCAAGATGCGGTAGGTTCCTATCTTGACGGTGAGTTGGGCTCGGTAGAAGAAATTCTTGCCTCTTTCCAAGCTGCCGTAAGCGTTCAGCTTCCGCATATAACCATCCCTTAATAGCTTAATAGATAGTAGAATTCTGATGCGCAATAAGGTTACGAAACTTTTGCGATCATTGGTTTAGTAGGCTTTTGATACACAGTAGGGTTGTCGCTTTTTGGCAACCCTACTTGTGCATTGGATGCTCCCATTATTACACGGAGGTTGGCCGAATTGAAAAGAAAATCTATATCAAAAGACCATTACGGCTATATATTTATAGCACCTTTTATTCTTGTGTTTTTGGGGTTCGCTTTGTGGCCTATCATAAACACGTTTTATTTAAGCCTTACAAACATGCACTTTATAAACCATATGGGTTTTGGGGTATCACCTGATTTTATATGGTTTGCAAATTTCACGGATCTTTTTGGAGACCCTGTGTTTCGCAGGGCTTTAACCAACACGTGGATGTTATGGTTGGGGAACTTTATTCCTCAAATGCTTTTGGCGTTAACTCTTGCAGCAATGTTTAGCAGCACCACATTTAGACTAAAAGGCACCGGCTTTTTTAAAGCGATGTATTATTTGCCAAACATTTTGATGCCTGTTACAATAGCTGCATTGTTTATGCACTACCTTACATTCCATGGTCCAATCAACACATTTTTAGTATCAACAACGGGGATTTTGTCAGAACCCAGAGATTTTTTGAACCTTATAACTGACAGTCGTGTTGCTGTTATGTTTGTGCAAACGTGGATGTGGTTTGGGCAAACGGCTATTGTGCTTGTTGCAGGCATGACGGCTATATCCCCTTCATATTACGAGTCTGCGATGGTAGACGGCGCTTCTCAGGTGAGAATGTTTTTCACTATTACGCTACCGTTGCTAAAGCCTATTTTGCTTTTTGTTTTGGTAACGAGCCTTGTGGGTGGTATGCAAATGTTTGATATACCGCTACTACTTTCGGACGGTCCTTTGGGTCCGCCTGATATGGCTGTTTTAACAGTAAACATGTTTATGAATGCACGCCGTGCCGCTCCTGCTTTTGCTATAGGCTCTGCTGCTGCCATATCTGTTGTACTGTTCTTTATATCTAGCTTTATTGCTTTAATTTTGTTTAGATTGTTTAGAACCGATGAGCAAAAAGAGCTTAGTAAACTAGCTAAAAAACGTAAGGGGGCCACACAATGAATGCGTATAAACTAAAACGCAATACTTATAAAACCTTGTGCTATATATTTTTAGTAATACTGTTTTTAATATCATTTTTGCCCGTATATTTGCTTTTTGTAAATGCTACACGTTCTACAGCTCAAATAAATGCAGGTTTTTCTCTTATACCCGGCACTAGCTTAATGGAAAATTGGCAGATTGTGGATGGTTTTGGGCTTGACATCCCCCTTGGGCTTCGCAATAGCCTCGTTATTGCAGCCAGTAGCACTTTTTTGACTGTTTATTTTTCTTTGCTAACAGCTTATGCTATAAATGTATATAACTTTAAGTATAAACGGTTTTTTTACGGTTTTATACTGGCTATGAACCTGGTTCCCATGAACCTATATTTGATAGGTTTTTTCCAGTATATGCACATGTTGGGTATGCTTAATACGCTACCACCGATGATTATACCTGCTATTGCTGCTCCGGGGGCGGTGTTTTTCTTTAAACAGTATTTAGATGCGGCTTTGGTGCCGGATCTTATCCAAGCTGCTCGTATAGATGGTACAAGCGAGTTTGGTATTTTTAACAAGATAGTATTGCCACTGGCAGCACCGGGGGCGTTTACCATGGCCATCTTTTCTTTCGTTGGTTCTTGGAACGCCTTTATGGGGCCTCTGTTTATAATAGGGGGCAATACAAATCTGCACACTCTGCCCCTTATAATGCAACGTTTGCAAGGGGATGCTTTCCGTGTAGATTGGGGTGCAATTTATCTTGGTATGGCTATAAGTCTTGCTCCGGTTATTGTTATATACGCTATTTTTTCCAGATACATTGTAAGTGGTATAACATTAGGTTCAGTTAAAGAGTAAATTTCCTAAGGAGGGAAAAATGAGTAACTACTTTCCAAATATCGACAAAATAAAATACGAAGGTACAGGCTCCAAAAATAAATTGGCCTTCAGACATTACAACCCCAGTGAAGTAGTAAATGGCAAAACAATGAAAGAACATATGCGTTTTGCTATGGCTTACTGGCACACACTAACACAGGACGGTTCTGATCCCTTTGGTGCTGCTGTAAACGAACGCACATGGCTTGCTGCCGACAAAATGGAAACTGCAAAAAACAGGGTAGAAGCAAATTTTGAGCTTTTAACTAAGTTGGACATCGACTATTTTTGCTTTCACGACCTTGATATTGCTCCGGAAGGGGACAGTTTGCAAGAGTTCTACAGCAATCTGGACGAGATTGTAGAGCTAATAGAAGGCAAAATGAAAAGCACCGGAACAAAGCTGTTGTGGAACACCGCAAACATGTTTACAAACAAAAGATATGTAAATGGTGCTGCCAGCAGCCCAAACGCCGATGTTTTTGCATATTCTGCGGCTCAAGTTAAAAAAGGGTTGGATATAGGCAAAAAATTAGGAGCCGAAAACTACGTTTTTTGGGGCGGTAGGGAAGGCTACGAAACATTACTAAACACAGACATGGCACTAGAGCAAGATAATATCGCTCGTTTGTTTAAGATGGCTGTAGCTTATGCAAAAGAAATTGGCCACAAAGTACAGTTTTTAATTGAGCCAAAACCAAAAGAGCCATCTAAACATCAATATGACTTTGACGCTGCAACTACAATGGCGTTTCTGTACAAATACGGTTTGCAAAACGACTTTAAACTTAATTTAGAGGCAAACCATGCAACATTGGCAGGACACACTTTTGAGCATGAGCTGAGAGTTGCCCGCTCGTACAACGCATTGGGTTCTATAGATGCAAACCAAGGGGATTTGTTGCTCGGCTGGGATACAGACGAGTTCCCGACAGATTTATACTCTTGCGTTTTAACAATGTATGAGATACTAGAAAATGGAGGGTTAGCCCCTGGTGGCATTAACTTTGATTCAAAAGTGCGCCGCTCTTCTTTTGGGATGGATGATTTGTTTTTAGCTCATATTGCCGGCATGGACACTATGGCAAGAGCCTTTAAAATAGCAGTTAAACTAAAAGAAGACAAATTCTTTGACAACCTTGTTAAAGAACGCTACAAATCTTACACCACAGGCATAGGTGCAGATATTGTGGCAGGAAAAGCCGACCTGAAATCTCTTACAGAGTACGCTCTCAAAAACGACAAAGTTGTAAACGAGTCCTCTCACATAGAGTATATAAAATCTGTCTTAAACGACTATTTGTAAAATATAACTTTTCCGCTCGTTGACCCTTTTAAATCAGCCATGCAACCTTGGGGGACCTACCCCAAGGTTGCATTACACGACACATCACAACCCATAGCTAAGCGGGTTTGCTACTGTATCTTTTTTCAAATATATCCCGCAGCACTTTGCTTTCACGCAAAACAGCCAAAGTTATTTCTGCGTGGTCTTTTGTGTAGCCGTTACCAACTATCATTGTAACGTCTTTTCCTGCCCCCTCTGCACCCAACGCCGCTTTTGTAAAGCTAGTCGCCATAGAAAATAGGTAAACAACGCCACCGTTCCGCACAGGCAGAATACTACTCATTTCTGTGTTGGGTACATTTACTACATTTATAGAAATATCAAATTCTTTGCCGTTGTTTGCACCTAGTGTGCTTTGCAATACGTCGAGCGGTTTTGTTGCGTCCCCCTGCACAGCTTTGTGGCATAGACCTTTCAGCAAATTTTCTTTATCTCTTTCATCTTGGTAAAATGCTACCACATTGCCTGTTGGACCCACACGTTTCATTGCTTCGTAGCAACACAAAAGCCCGGATTTCCCCCCGGCTCCTATAATTAACACACTATCCCCGGGTTTTACCAGCTTGGCGGTTTGAGCGGGAGCCCCTGCCACATCCAGTGCGGCAAGTGCCAACTCTTCTGTCATATCCGCTGGCAGCTTTGCATATATACCCGTTTCAAACAGAATGGCTTGGGCTGTTACATCTACTCTATCTATACCCATGTGCAGGGCTTTTATTTCCCGAATTTTAAGAGGGGTAAGCGAAAGGGAAACGAGAGTGGCTATTTTGTCCCCCACTTGCACGCTTGGGTTAAGATCTTTGCCGATTTTTGCTACAGTGCCAATCAGCATACCGCCGGAACCCGTAACAGGGTTTTGCATTTTGCCCCGCTCATCCACTATTTGTAAAATTTTTGCCTTTATTTTTTCTTCGTCGTTTTGTGCCTCGTTTTTAATCTGTGTAAATGATGCGGAGTCTATGTTTAAAGAGATTACATCAATTAAAATTTCATTGCTTTGTATTTCGGGGGAGTTGTCGATTTTTTTTGCGCCTTGGGGCATCACCCCCTTGGGTTCTATTACCCTGTGTGTGCCAAATTTGCATGGTTTTTCCATAATATCTCCCTTGCTTCATTGGGGGTTGCTATTTCTCTGCCCAGCTCTTTTGCAAGCCTTACAACTTTTTGCACCAGATCTGCATTAGACTTTGCAAGCACCCCTTTTTCTAAATAAATATTGTCCTCCAACCCTACCCGCACATGGCCACCGGAAACTATTGAAATTACTGCCATAGGAAACTGGTATCGACCAATCCCGGTTGCTGTAAAGGTGCTTCCTGTCGGTATGCTGTCCTTTAAAAACGCAAAATCTCTTGCGGTAGCGGCAATGCCGCCATTTACCCCCATAACAAAATTAAAGTGCATGGGCATTTGTATAAATCCTTTTTTGCTAAGGTTGATGGCTGTGTCTATCATGCCTTTGTCAAATACTTCTACCTCGGGCTTAACGCCCATTTCTATCATTTTTGTGCCGAACTCTTTTATCATGTTTTCTGTGTTTACAAAAATCTCGTCGCCACCAAAATTCACCGTACCGCAATCTAGTGTCGCCATTTCCGGAGAAAGCTCCAGTGGTTGCATTCTTTCGGTAGCGGTCATTCCTACTGCTCCCCCTGTGGAAGGCTGTATTATAACATTGGGGCAACGCCGTTTAATCTCCGCTATTGCGGCAGCGTATCTGTCCTTGTCTTGAGTTGGGGTACCATCGTCTGTTCGCACGTGTAAATGAATGATAGATGCCCCGGCTTGGGCACAAGCAACAGACTCATCCCCTATTTCTTGTATGGTATAGGGTACGGCGGGATTGTGTTCTTTTGTAACCTCTGCACCGCATATTGCTGCTGTTATTATTAGTTTTTCCATTGATTACCTACCTCATTTCTCTATATATCTCTGCTTATCTTTTGGCACAACACAGGTGCCGCTGGCTTTGCACACAACAATAGGTTCTTTTAGCTTTTCCGCCGCCGTTGCGCTAAGCTCGGGCAGGGGTCGTATTACCTTTTTTGCTACAAACTCCATTTTGCGAGAAGAGTTGCCCAGCTTCACAATCTCCCCATGAGCTTCAATGTAATCTCCCGCATATACGGGGGCTAAAAACTCCACATTGTCGTAAGCAACAAAAAGCCCTTCATCTCCGTCTTGGCAAATTAAAAGCTCTGTTGCCACATCGCCAAAAAGCCCGAGCATTCTGGCACCATCAACCAAATTGCCTCCATAATGGGCATCGTGGCTACTCATTCTTACACGTATCATTGCTTTTTTGGTTTCCATTATATCCTCCCAATGTTTTTTATATGACGTAATCCCCATTTTCCATTATTGTAACTTTCTCTCCTGTTTGTGTAATTCCCTCAACACGAGTTGTTTCGTCGCTTATCATAAAATCTTCATGTTCCGGGCATTGGTTTAGCCCCATGGCTTCTAGCTCATTTTCTGTCTTGCCCTTATATTCCTTGTGGCACACGGGGTATGAACCACCAAGAGCCAAATGGCAAGCGGCGTTTTCGTCAAACAGGGTATTGTACCAAAGAACACCGGATCGAGATATGGGAGAGTTGTATGGCACAAGAGCGACCTCGCCTAAATAATTTGTGTTTTTTTCTAAAGTTAGCAGGCTATTTAAAAATTTTTCGCCGCTCTTCTTTACGCTAGACTCCACAACCATCCCATCCTTAAAAGTTAGAGAAAAACCGTCTATTATATTCCCCATATAAACAAGGGGCTTTGTGTTATAGACAATCCCGTTTACTCCTGTACGGTGCGGCACGGTAAAAACCTCTTCTGTTGGTATATTTGCTATAAAAACATCTCCTGTGTCCGTTTCTTCGCCACAGCTAAGCCATATGTGTCCCGGGGGCAAATCCACGGTCAAGTCTGTGCCTAAATCGTTTGTAAAGTGTAGTGTTTTAAAGTTGTAATCATTGAGTTTGTTAGCTATGCTTTTTAAGTTTTGCAGATGGCTGTCAAAATCTTCGTTGATTCTGGTAGCTTTAAAGATCTCTTCCCACATGGTTTCAATTGGGTTTGTGGCATTGGGGAAAACTTTTTTTGCCCAACCTTCACCGGGTACAGATACAACACACCACTGAACCTCGTTTCGGTCAAGTTTTTGCTGAAACTGCTTTTCCCGTTTGTTGGCTACTTTAATATTTTTTTCTATACGCTGCGGATCAACATCTTTATAAATTTCCGGGTCAAAGGAGTCTACAAATATACATCGATAGTCGTCTTCTGTGAGATGGTCAAAATACTTTTGAAGCCATTCGTACTCAACACCAAAATTTGTATCAGGTGCCAACAGATAATTAATACGCTTTGCATACTGATCATACCAATCTATATGCACCCTTGCCGCTCCCATTTTGTATGCTTCTTCCATTGCGAGCCTGCCAAACTCGGCACATTCCACAGGGCAGCTTACAAACAGCTTTTGCCCAGGCTGTATATTTATACCCGCACTTATTACAGTTTTTACATATTTTTTTAGATTATCCATGGTTAAATCTATCTCCTTATATTGTTACAGATTAGCATTTGTAAAACGCATTTGATATATTATACCATCATTGCCCCTATCTTGTGAAGAGTTCCAAAAAAGGGCGTATGGCAGTTGTGTACTCTCTATATCACACCTGATGTGTCACTCTAAAGGAAGCTAACCTACAAACAGCAATAGCCACCAAAATGATTGGCGGCTATTGCTGTCTAAATATTTAATGTGCTACAAAATATTAGATAGTGGTACGTAGACTTTCTACTTCCTCATGAGTTAGACCAGTGGCAGCAATAATCTGTTCAAGGGATAAATTCATTCTTAGTAAGTTCCTGGCAATTTCAAAAGCCTTTTCTTCTCTATTTTCCTCTCTCCATACTTTCTTAGCCACATCCAAATCAAACTCGGTTGATAAAATACTCACAATTCTCCCTCCTTGTTCTCTTAAAAAATCAGATAAAATATCATTTGCTATACAGTAGTTGGCAGCCTCTCTTACAGCCCGGGCATAATCATCATATAACTTGTTAAGTTCTCGTACCTTAGCAATAAACTCTGCGTACTGTCTTAACTTGGGGCTTTTCTTGAATAGTTCCTTGTTCATACCTTTGTTTATATTATACACAGGGATTTCAAGTTTTAATTCTCCAAAATCCTTGTCTATCGGAGTTTCAAAGGCTGATGATAGCTGTATAATCTCCTTCTTGGGTCTTGCCGTTGTCCCGT
>WRKF01000130.1 GCA_009778165.1 Defluviitaleaceae bacterium | reverse complement strand
AAAAAAAAAAAAAAAAAAAACAATAGTATTTTTGTATGAAATTATTGTTTGTTATCAACATATTTTCGTGTATATTGCACAATTATAATTTGTTCCTAACTCAAATTTGTCTGTATTTGCGACAAATAAAAAAATGTAGCGATTTTTTTGCAATAATTTTTCCGATAAAAACTTACGAATTTTTTGGGTGAATTTTTGGAGGGAAAAAAGCGGATAGGGAAGGGTAACATGGTGATATAAGGGGGTTTCGGGACAAAATTAGAGCCGTTCTAATGCGAACTATGAAACTCTTTATGTGTTACTTTATGGCTGAAGCGATGTGTTGGTGGGTAGAGAAATTTTTGTGCCGAGAAATCAAAAAATAATATTTACACATTATATAACGGATTTTATGGACAAAACAAGAGGAAAATTTCGGGTTTTCAGTTTAAAAAATGATTTTTGCAGTTATAGCAGTTCCGTTTTAAATTAGCCCTTTACATTCACGCCTCTTGTTTTGTTCTAATTACCCCGCTATTCCGCTATTTCACTTATTTCATTTATAATGTCTAGCACCGTTTCCAAAGCATCCAAGTCTGGTCGGTTTTTGAAATGCGGTGTGGTGCGAATTTCCTCCAGTGCTCTTCCGTAGCTGTCTGTGAAATATATGGTGTCCCATCTGAGTATTAGAGATGTGTTTGGCAATCGTATCTGAGATGTTGCTCCGCCCCCTACTGCTCCCCCGGTGGTTTCTCCCACAAGGATTGCGACACCCGTATCTTTTGCAAGGCGAGCAACGGCTTCAGACGCAGAAAAGTTGTTTGGGGCAGTTAATAGCCAAATTTGACCGCCAAACGCCGGAGCGGTGAGATCCGGTGCAACATGAGTTCTTACACGAAAACCATACGCCAAGTTTGTCAGATCTTCCTGGTTCATATAAACTAAATTGTACTGTTCTACAATTTCCGCAGCAGTTGTACGCTCAAACTCGGCATCCGGGTCTATCATATTATTTACAAACTCGTTTGGGGTGTGGGCAGTTTCTGCAAACCGCCTTAGTGCCGCTTGCAACAAATCGGCTGCACTCATTTCTTCTGGGTAGTAAATTAAATATTGGAATTGAATTGCTGGATTACGAAACTTGTGAAGTTCTGCCACAAACATGGGATGACTGCCGGCAGTATGGAATGCAAAACCTATATTTTGATGGGGTTCATCTATATTTGGTCTTATTATAGAGTTTACAAACCCACCCAAATATCCGCCGTGGGTTTCCCTAATATCGACTATTAAATGTTCGTAGCCTTCCAAAGAAGCAATGAAATCAAAAACAGTAGAACGCATTAGATCGTGTTGAAAATGAGGTATAAATATATGCGAAAGCGTCGGAAAGTTTATATATGCTATTCGCCCTTCTTCCAAAATATAGGTTTCTATCATTTCTCTTTCAAAAACAAGAGTATCCGGATTAATCGGAAAGCGTAATGGTTCAAACTCAAAATCGGGGTTTGTGAAAGTTGCGAGAGGATTTCCGAAAAAATACGGGTCTACAGTATTAAAATTTAAATCAAAATAATAAAACGCATCAAAAGGCAATAAATCTATGTGTGCTAGATGTTCAAACGGCATTATGAAATTTTCGGAAATGTATCTGGCAAAATCCAAACCATCCATATTGGGATTATTAACCAAACCGACCCGCACCTCTGCTGCAAGCTCATGTATATCAAAACCCAACATCCTATATGTTACACCAAAAAAGGGAAAACTTTCTTCCATGGCGGCAATCATATAGTCAAAGTCTGCTATAAAATGACGATGACCAAGCTCGGTATCTTGAATCTCTTCTTGATTTGGTATACTCAAAAAAACAGCTATGGCTATGACGACCACCGCAACTAAAGAGAACGCTATTTTGTTTTTATTCATTTTTTGAAAACACCTCCAAACCATCTATGGGATCCTACCATCAGGTTGAATATTGTAACATATTCTCAAGGTGTTCGTCAAATATAATTTTTCGGTTACAAATTTGATAATTAATTGCATTTTTTTTGTAGGTGGTTTACAATATTGAAGTAGAGAAAAAAATCCTGAAACTATCAGCAAAACATCAATAGAATACCAATGATGTGGAATATGGAGGTTATTTTGGAAAAAATATTGAAAAAAATATCAAAAAAAATGTTGAAAAAAATGTTATCGACTGCTTTATTCATTTTTGTTGGAGTAACAGCGGCTCACGCCTCTCCAATACATACGCATACGACCGGCTTTCCTATTTCCCGGGGAGTGTATTATCAACAAAATAGGCATATAACGAGTGCAGGGATTGTGGATGTACACGTTATTACCGTTCACTTGGACTATCCCGGGTTAACCTTGGGTCCGGTTACACCGAGCCACGGGGACCGCGATACTACCACTAACATGTTACAGTACAGCGGAGCGGTTGGCGGTATCAATGCAGATTTTTTTAATATGAGCCTAAACCCCGGCACATCTTACGGACAATTGATACAAAATGGGCTACTGTTGGAAATGAACCGCGGGGGGACCAGTTTCGCGACTTTCCTCATGGATATATACAACACTCCCCTCATTGAATATGTACAAGCAGACATTATATTTTTAAACGATGGTATTAGAAATTTAACTATACAGGGAATCAACAAGATTGAGGCGGACCCCATATCTGCCACTATATTTGACCAACACGCTATTTATAACACAGCGGGCATAGATTCTCGCCAAGAGGGACTTGTGAAAGTTGTTGTGGAAGATGGCGTAATAACACATATTTCATATCCGGGGGAATTGGTATACGTGCCTTATAACGGCTTTATTATTGCACTTGCCGAATCATATGCCTACTATTTTACGGAAAGTGTTTTGGTTGGACATTCTGCGGAGCTTTATATTGAAGCAAATGTAGATATGGACATGATATGGCAAGCCATTGGGGGCGGCTCTATAATTTTAGAACACGGTGAGCTTAGTACAACAGGTTATATTGTTGCACCAAACGCCAGGCACCCGCGTTCAGCAATAGGGTTTAACCAAATGAGCGATACTGTCTTTTTGGTAGCTGTCGATGGTAGGGGGACGAGTATCGGGGCGACCCATGAAGAGATGGCGACGATTCTTTTGGAACTTGGGGCATATAGAGCCATGCACTTTGATGGAGGTGGCTCTACTACTCTAGGATTGCGAACCCCGAGAGAAGCCTATGTGCGAGCGATAAATACTTTTAGCGACGAAGCTCAAAGGCGTGTAGTTAACGCTCTGGGGGTTTTTAACAATGCTCCCGTAGGTGAGTTAACCGGTATAGACATACGTACTTTTCCCAATCGAGTTTTTGTGGGAGATGCGTTGCATGTGTATCCTGTGGGATTGGATGCTCATCTTAACAACCTTGTGATAGATTCTGCCTTTGCTCACATTTCTTCCGTACCGATGTTACCTAGGGAGGGGAATAGGTTTTTCCCCACAATACCGGGGACTTTCGATATAAACCTTGCCTTTGGCATCCATAACGCCACTGTAGAGGTGGAAGTATTAGACCTTGCACAAATTGTGCCAAATATGCAGGAATTGGAACTTGACACAGGGGAGTCTATATCCCTTGCTTTTACCGGGCTTAGTCCGCTTGGACACAGGGGGCCGTTAAATGTGGTGCGTGTAGATATTATGCCCATAGAAGTTGGCACTTTTTATAATGGTGTGTTTACAGCCGGAACCGAATCCGGTGTTATTCGTGCTAGCGTGGGAACTGTTGCGACATATATTGGTGTAAACGTAAATGAGCAAGGCCATATATCCCACCCGGCTTCGCATGTTAGCCGCAATCCTTACCGTGCTTTCCTTGATCCGCATGAGCCTGGTTTTGATATTACCGTTGTGGGTAACACGTCTGTTGAGCCTTTTTTTGACACAGACGACTTAAACTTTCATGTACAAATACGCAACAACGCTCTTCATAATTTTATGAGGGGTTCAAATTTGGGGGTTTTTTCCGGTCCCACAGAAATAGAAGGAATGGAAAACTTACCGACCCTTTCTTGGACCAGCAATTACTCATTCCACAACCTTGGTAATGGAGCGGCAGTAATTAGCCTTAATGCGGAAAGGGGTTCCTTAACGGGTACATCTCCGTACAACTGGAGTTTTGTACGAGAAATAGCCTATTTTGAAATAGAACATGTAATAATTTTAGTTAATCGACAAATGTACACGTTGCCGGCTCATGAGCAGCAAATGTTTCGCCATGCACTGGAGCAAATGGCAACCCAACGCAGTATTTTTGTAATATCATCTACCGACGCAGAAAATAGCAGTGTAATAGAAAATGGTGTAAATTACATTAACCTAAGCGGTTTATTTCACGAAGAGGAGGTAAACGACAACTTCCAAATACTCCGTCTTAGGATATACCAAGGAAACATAACCTTTGATATGCAAAACGTGTTTTATTAGAATATGTTTGATGTTTTTAAAATTAAACCGCTATAAAGCGGTGTGTTCATAAGGAGGCACAAAAAATGGCTGTTATAAAAGATGGGATACAAGTGCAAGAAGATAATACCATTAGTTTTGGTGATTATCAAACTACGGTAAAACAAAAAGTGGATGGGTTTCTTTTTGAAGGCAACAGCTACAGCCTACGCACATATAACGAAGCCACTCGCTTGGAAAAGAACGACGAGTTTTTAATAGAAACAAACCCGGGTACCGCAATACACAATTTTTACAAAAAAGAAAAGGATGAAGTAGTTTTTGTGGCTGAAGGCTATAAAAGCACAAATATTACAGTACAACTAACTGCCGAAACATTATACAGAATAACAGCGGGTAAAACTAAGTTGGGAAGCATGAAAAGCAATTCTGCCGGGAAGCTAAAGTTTTCTGTTGATCTTAGCAATGGTAAGCCCCTGGAAATATTAATAGAAAGTTTAGAATCATAGCGAGGTGAGAAATATGGATGTAGCAAGTTTTGCAATAGATCACGACAAATTGTTGCCCGGGCTTTACGTTTCCAGGAAAGACTATATAAACGACGGTTGCGTAACTACTTTTGACATTCGTTTAAAGCGTCCTAACATAGAGCCCCCCCTGGATGTGCCTGCGATACACAGCATGGAACATTTGCTTGCTGTGTATTTGCGAGGTCCTCTTAGCGGCATTGCCGATGACGTTGTTTATATCGGGCCGATGGGCTGTCGCACCGGCATGTATTTACTTATGAAAGGAGAACTTGTTTCCGAAGATGTGTTGGAGGTTGTTAAAAATGCGTTTAAATATATAATCGACTTCTCGGAGGAAGAAGTACCCGCAACTACATCAGCACAATGCGGCAACTATCGGGAACACAATTTGTTTTTAGCGAAATGGGAAGCCAAAAAATATTATGAAGAAGTTTTGCGGAATATAAAAAAAGAAAATATGGTTTACCCATAGTTTAAGGAAGGTTTACGCATGAAGAAACCCTAGGGGGCTTCGCCCACAAACCCCCTCGAAAATTTAACTCATGTTAAAAAATGGGGTCTGGGGCCCGTGGCCCCAGCGGGGTGTGGGGCAGTGCCCCACGGTTTTACGTTTTCATGCGTTTGCCCTGATAGTTTAAGGATGGTTTACGCATTATGGATATAAACAAAATGACCGTATATCAAATATACCCCAAATCTTTTGCTGATACAAATGGCGATGGAATAGGGGACATACAGGGCATTATAAAAAAACTCCCGTATATCGTTGAACTGGGAGTTGACTGTATTTGGTTAACACCCATCTACAAGTCTCCGGGAAAAGATAACGGCTACGATGTGGCGCACTACACAGAGATAGATCCGGTCTACGGAACAATGGATGATTTTGATCAGCTTGTGGCTTTATGCGAAGACTTAGGCATAATAATAATGCTGGATATGGTCTTTAATCACACAAGCAGTGAACATATGTGGTTTAAAAAAGCGTTGGCGGGGGAGCAAAAATATAAGGATTACTATATATTTGAGCCACCAAAAAAAGACGGTAGCGAACCAACAAACTGGATTTCAAAATTTGGAGGCAATGCTTGGGAAAAAGTTGGCGATGAATATTACCTGCATCTTTTTGACGTTTCCCAACCGGATTTAAATTGGAAAAACGAAAACCTGCGAAAAGAAATTTATGCAGTGGTGAACTTTTGGCTTGACAAAGGGATACGAGGCTTTAGGTTCGATGTAATAAACCTCATTAGCAAACCGCACATTTACGAAGACGATCTCACGGGGGACGGTCGCCGTTTTTATACTGACGGGCCGCATATACACACTTATCTAAAAGAGTTAAACTCTAACACTTTTGGTAATTATGATTGTGTTACGGTGGGGGAAATGTCCTCTACAACGATAGAAAACTGCATAAAATATTCCAATCCAAAAGAAAATGAGCTTCACCTGGTATTTAACTTTCACCATTTAAAAGTAGACTATGTTGACGGTCAAAAATGGACAAAAGCTCCTTTTGATTTTTTGGCCCTAAAAAATCTGCTGCATACATGGCAAGTACAAATGCAGATTGGAGGAGGTTCTCAAGCTGTTTTTTTGTGCAACCACGACCAGCCCCGCAGTGTTTCTCGGTTTGGATGTGATGGCGCATATCATAAAAAATCGGCAAAAATGCTCGCAACAGCAATTCACCTAATGAAAGGGACTCCCTTTATTTATCAAGGAGAGGAAATCGGCATGACAAACGCCGGCTTCACATCCATAGATGACTATAGGGATGTGGAGAGTATAAATTACTATAATATTTTAAAAGATGAAGGAAAACAAGAAGAAGAGATTTTAGATATTTTGGCACAAAAGTCCAGGGATAACGCTCGTACGCCAATGCAATGGGACAATACTGCCAATGCAGGGTTCACCACAAAAACTCCATGGATTAGCCCTGCAAAAAACTACGAAACAATAAACACACAAGCCGCCTTAGCAGACAACGACAGTATTTTTAATCATTACAAAAAACTTGTGCAACTGCGTAAAGAAAATGATATTATCTCCCTTGGAACTTATGCTCCCGCATATGAGGACAGCTCTGATGTATTTGCATACACACGCAAATATAATGGAGAAGGGATTTTGGTGGTTTGCAATTTTTATGAAAAAGAAACTGAAGTTACCATATTGGATGGGAACTTAACGTATGAAGATGTGTTAATTAGCAATTATGGAGATATTGTTTTAAGTGATGGAAAAATTCAACTAAGGGCTTATGAAGCACTGGCGATAAAAATACGATAAAAATAAATTCAAAAAAATATACCCAAAGGAGCGGAATTGTCCGCTCCTTTGGGTATAATAACGCAAAACACAAAGTAGGATATGTCAAAAAATATCCTCTCAAAACACAAAATATTGTTTAAGTTTATTTGAATACATGCGAAACTATCATTGTTTTAACCTAGACTTTGCTAAATCGGATATTTTATGTTGATATTTTTTGTTGTAATCTAGCGTATTGACGATTCGTGTGTAGGCAGTTGACAAGTTATAAAAAAAGGTGTACAATATTATCTGTTGTTGATTATAGTTGTTTGACTAGAAATTTTAGAAATTATAAATTATGCGTGAATAGCTCAGTGGTAGAGCATCGCCTTGCCAAGGCGAGGGTCGCGGGTTCAAATCCCGTTTCGCGCTTTTTTTGTAGGGTTGTCGCCAAGCGGTAAGGCACAGGGTTTTGATCCCTGCATCCAAAGGTTCGAATCCTTTCAGCCCTGATTTAGCAGACCCCCTTGAAAATCATGCGATTTCCAAGGGGGTTGTCTTTTTTATTTTTTTATGAGAACGGGAGAATTGTTATGGATTTTGAAATAGGAAAAATAGTAAACACCCACGGCTTAAAGGGTGATTTGAAGGTATATCCAACGACAGATGATCCGAGCCGTTTTTCACTATTAAAACAAGTGTGGGTCTCTCAAGGAGATAGAGCTCAGCAATATATAATACAATATGTAAAACATCAGCAAAAGTTGCTTATAGTGAAATTTGAGCAGATAGATACAGTAAACCAAGCACAACTGTTAAAAGGGGCATTAATAAAAATTCCTAATGAGATGGCACTGCCATTACAAGAGGATGAATATTATATAAGAGATTTGTACGGTATTAAGGTATACGAAAACGGTAAATATTTGGGAGAGATAAAAGACGTTATACAAACGGGAGCAAATGACGTTTATGTAGTCGGCGACAAGTTGCTGATTCCCGCAATAAAAAGCTGTATTGTAAAAGTTGATATTGCGGCCGCCACAATGGATGTCAAATTGCCCAAGGGGCTATTATGAATCCCGCGAATCCCATAAAATTTCACGTTCTTACACTTTTTCCTCAAATGATTTTTGACGGCTTAAATCACAGTGTGATTAAGCGTGCTATAGACAACGGGATAATTTTTATTAACTGCGTAAACATAAGAGATTTTGCCGGGAATAAGCATAACAAAGTTGACGATTATCCCTACGGTGGCGGAACGGGGCTAATAATGCGGCCACAGCCCATTTATGAAGCGTATAGATCTATAGAAGGAGTAGACAAAAACACGATTGTGTGCCATCTTAGCCCAAGGGGTCGCCCTTTTACCCAACAAATCGCAAAACATTATGCCGGGCAAAGCAACATAGTTTTTATATGCGGTCATTACGAAGGTATCGATCAGCGTGTTATAGACGAGATTGCAACCGACGAAATATCTATTGGCGATTATGTATTGACGGGGGGAGAGCTTGCGGCAATGGTAGTTATAGATGCCACCGCAAGGCTTGTGCCAAATGTATTAAGCAAAAAGGAAGCCACAGAAAATGAGAGTTTTGAAAATGGGCTATTGGAACATTCCCAATACACCCGCCCGCCGATATTTTTGGGACGAGAGGTACCATCGGTGCTGTTGGGAGGAAATCATAAAGAGATAGAAAAATATAGACAAACACAAGCCATAGAGATAACTGCAAAACGCCGCCCGGATTTGTTATAGCACTTTTCGTCATTATTTTTTAAATCGGCAATTGTTTGGAAAAGTGCTGTATTTCGGTAATATCAATATATTTGTCTATAAATTGTTTGCGTAGCAGATTTTGCGGAATATACTCCCCAAATTTGCCCATAATCGGCAATTCTTCGGGTATGGCAAGATCGTTAATTGTTATGGTTTTTGTACTTAATAATTCCAGTGCATTAAGCAATTTTTTGTGAGTAACGTTTTTTGCTATGATCATTGGCCATCGGTCGTTTTCTATTGAGGATTCAGCTAAGATGGCTGTCAATGCAAAACAAAGGGCGTTTTGCCCTTTTGTGCCAAGCCACGGAAAAAAACCATACGTATTTGGAGCAAGGGAAAAAAATTTTGTGTCTAATATACCCATTTGCCGGATTATTGTGCGTATTTCTTCAAGGCGCATTTTTGCACTATTTGTTAAATAAGGGTATGTGGTGTTGCTTGCAATTATGCTTTTCATTTTTTGTAGCACTTTTGTATGCTCAAAATCAAATCCGGACCCATGCCACACAGTCGGAGGCTTGCCTTTTGCACTTTTTACATAAATCACCTTATGTGCCATATCAAGCTCTGTAACGGTCCATGTTTTGCCCGCCAAAACAAATGTAGTGTCCGGCGGCATTGGATCGCTTAATGTACCAATCTTATGGGATTTATCCCTGACAGAGTATTCTATTGGTGTTTCAAACACGGCAAAAAAACTGTAATGGTTTGTTAGCTGTTCCCCGCGGTGGCCTATTAACAACCCACCGGTTGCCGTTCGCTCAATATGACCGTTTTCCAGCATAAAACGGAGAAGCTCTTTATAATCTTCTTGTGAAATATGGTGAAAAACGCTCAAGTTAAGAATAGTTTGTGCTAAAAAGCCCGGGCTTGCTTCTCCGTTGCTAAAAAGAAAACTCATAGTTTGATGAAACAGCATACTAAATGGGTATTTTTCTATATTTGTAGGTTCAAGCCAATTTTCTCTGTATAATTCTATTAATGCAATGCACTTTACTAACTGCCAGTTTATATTTTTGTACCAGTCGTTGTTTTCTGTGGGAATCTCTTCGTTAAATACAAAGGACATTTCAGAGATACCACTGCGTCTACCGCTTCTGCCCAGCCGTTGTGCCAAGCCGGATACGGAGTGGGGACAGCCCGTTTGTACAATTCTATCCAAATCGCCCAGATCTATACCAAGCTCTAGTGTAACGGTTGCACCCGTTACAATGGGCAGATCTGCATTTTTCATCTGCTCTTCAGCATATTCTCGGTTAGACGCAGAGATGCTCCCGTGGTGAACAAAAAAAACATCTCGTTCCCTTTTCTTTTCCGCAAGTTCTTTTAAATTAACAATATTGCGTTCAACTTCTTTGCGAGAATTTGCAAAAACAATGCTTTTTTTGCCTTTTACCAAATTATATATCGATTCATAATAAGCGAGCCAACTTTCTTCGATTTTTTTGGTTTTTTCGGTTTTTTCAATTTCTTTGTTGGTGCCTTGGGCTTCGGGGAGTGTGTAAAAATGGTCCAACATAATACGAGCTCTACGCCTTTCGGCACCTACTTTGGGGGTAATACACTTTTTGTTTGTTCCTGCACAAAGCCAATCTTCCGCAACAGACAGATTGCCTATTGTTGCTGACAACCCAACACGTCTGGGAATATTTCCCGTTAAGGTTTGAATGCGCTCCATTATACAAGATAGCTGTATTCCTCTGTCTTGCCCGAGAAAATTATGTACTTCATCTATTACGATAAAACGTAGGTCGGAAAATAGCGTAACAATATTTTGTTTGCGAGTCATAAGCATTGCTTCCAAAGATTCCGGTGTTATTTGTAAAACGCCACCAATAGAATCTTTTAACAATTTTTGTTTTTTTGATTGAGATGCGTCTGCATGCCACTTTGTTACCGGTATATGTGCCTCTTGCAACAACTCCTCTATACGAATAAATTGATCGTTTATTAACGCCTTTAAAGGTGCAATATAAAGTAACCCAACACTGTCGGGCGGTTTGTTGTACAGTTCTGTTATTATAGGCAAAAAGGCGGCTTCTGTTTTGCCGGATGCTGTCGGGGTTGCAATCAAAAGGTTGCTATCACTGTTAAATATTACATCACACGCCGCAACTTGTATCTCTTTTAAAGATTCCCAACCTTGGTAATATATATAATTTTGTATAAAAGGGGCAAGTTTTTCAAACACACTCATAACTCAAACCCCTTAAAATTGTCTTGTATTTCCTCGTTGTTTTCTGTTGATGCGGCATAAGCAAAACTGTCGCTCTGTAGTATATTTTTTACGGTTTTGTTTGGGTTTTGTAGCATTATGTTTAAAATCTCGATAAAATCGCGAATCATCTCTCGCGGGGTTATGAGCGTTCCTGACCCAACACGGCTATATTCTTTTTTTATAAAAAACTGCAAATCTTCGCTACTTAGCTGTGGCTCATATTTGTAAACTTGCCCGTGTATATGTTCCAGCTTTTGTATTAAAAAATACATTTCTTCCGGCACCAATGGTTTTAATGTAATTATTGGCGAGAGCAAATCTCTCGTAACACCGTCAGAAAAACGGCTGCTCTCCAAGCGGGATTTTAGAGCTTCGTAACTAAAAATACCTCTGCGTGTGTCCGCTATACTTTCCGGTGTGCCGCCCATTATAACACCAAGATAATGAGCCTTGCCTTGCATTATATCGTTATACATCGTTAATATCTTTTCAAAATTATATTGTCGTGTAATTGTGTGGGGTATTTTGTACAAATTCACAAGTTCATCCACAATCATTAACGTACCCTTGTAACCCGCCTTTATAACAAACAACGACATTAGTTTTACATAGTCGTACCAATTGCTGTCATTTATTATAACACCAACACCCAACTCGTGTTTTGCCTCGGTTTTGGTAGAATATTCGCCTCGTAGCCATTTTAGCGTTTTGCTTTTTGTTTCATCGTCCTCGTTTACTGTAGCTTTCCAGTACAATGATATTACTTTCGCAAAATCGAAACCATGAACGGCGGTTTCCAACTCGTCAATCGTCTTGTGTATTTTTATCTCTACCAATCGGTTTAGTGAATCGTCGTCGGCAGATATGGTATTTTCTGCCATTACATCTGTTTTTAACGCAGATATCCATTTAGATAACAGAAGACCCAAGGCACCTCCATCCGGAGAAGCATGTGTAGACAAATTTTTCATAAGTTCTCTGTATGTTGCCAGCCCCTCTCCTTTACTGCCAACAAAGCGACGCTCCGGCGACAAATCCGCATCTATTACAACGAAACCTCGTTCCATGGCATAGTTACGTATTGTTTGCAAAAGAAAGCTCTTGCCGGCACCAAATTTGCCAACAATAAACCGAAAGGACGCACCCCCAACGGAAATGGTGTCAACATCGTGTAGCAGTGCATCTATTTCTTCTTTTCTGCCAACTGTAATGTAACCGAGACCGGTGCGAGGCACAACTCCCCCTTTCAAGGCATTGAGTAACGTATTTGCAACACGTGGCGGTATTTTTGTAGTCATTTTTACCTTTTTTTCCTTTCATTCAAGGCAAAGCATCATAAAGCATCATGCATATTATATGGTCGATTATTTCACAAAACTGAAAGCAATTCACCCTCATATTCTTCGTAAATACATAAACTTTCACCGGTGGTATTTATGACTATATCTCCGATGGATGTTTGTGCTTTTTCGTTAATTGATTCAATTAATAACTCGCTGTTTTGCGATATTTGTTGTTTGTTTAGCAGTGCAACAAGTATTTGTGCTTCGTCATTGTTCAGGGAAGCGGCAAGCCCTGTAAAACCGGGTGCAACAGTAGTGGTCGTCTGTTTTTGTGGAGCAATTATTGGCGGTTTTTTAAAGCCATCCTTTAAGCTATCTTTCAAAATATCTTCCGTAATGAGTTTTTGTGCTGTTGTTTCGTGATCTTTTTGTATTTTGTCTAGCTTGCTTAAATCAATTTCAATAGGTTTTCGTTCTGTAACAATGCCTTTTTCAACAATGATGTTAGCTGTTTTTTGGTAATCATAAATTGCGGTTTTAATTGTTTGTTCAAATTCCTTGCTTTTTAGCAAGGCACTCACTTTCTTACTCCAACTACCTACATTTTCCCAAGATCTGTAACCCTCTCGCAATTCTTTGTTAATGTTTTTGGTTTTTGGTTCAGTAAGGCTCTGCTTGCTACCGAATGCCTTTCGCATTTCAATCTCTATTGTTTTTAGAATATAACCCTTTGTAATATTAAAATCTGTATGCCTATACTTCTGCAAAGACCAGTAGCCGTCTTCATAGGTGTAAACCTCATAATCACTCAATTTTACAGTTGTGTTAGGGTGTTGCTCCGGTTTATACAGCCCCCAACCAAAAGGTTCATAATATTCAATGCTTAAATATACATAAAGATTGACCAAATCCAACTTTTTTTCAACAAATAGTTTGGCGAGTGCGTTAAAAACAGCATTCAAACAGCCTTCTATTACTTTTTGATTACCTTTTTTGTAAAAAGCCATGCCGGTAATTTTGTGCTGAGAATTCATTTCTACAAGCTCTATATCCCATATACTGTGTTCAAGTTTTTGAAACAGTTTACTATCTTCTTTATAAGGTACAGGAAATCGGCTTATTATTGAATCAAAGGTATATTCCGGAGAGTTAACCACGTAATAATCCTTTATCCACGCTGCTAAATATAAGTCAATTTTAGTATTGTATACGCGAAACCCTTCCCATATCTCAAACAACTTGTCTATAACTTCTTTTGCATTTAAAGCTCCAATATTATTAATTAACTCATAGATATAACAAAGCACATAAGATAACGATGTGTCATCTATTTGTCCTTGCCTAACCTTTGCCCGCCAAGTAAAATATGTGCGTAACTGTTGATCATTCATATACTCATACCTTGGATAGAATGTTTCAAAGGGTACAACGGTATCATAATCATCTGTGAAATCTACCATATACTTTGCTTGAAGTACAAAAAGCTCAATTGCGGGAGTATAGCTACCATATACCTTTTCATATTTTCTGAGACCGTGCATTTTCAAAAAAATCTTGCGTATATTTTGCAAATTTTGTTTATTTTGTTTAGCTCGTATATTTTTTTTATTAAGTTTTTCTTTTGTGTAGGGTGCTGTGTTGGGTATTTCATCAAATTCTATATCAACAAAGGGCTCTGGATTTTTTGACTTCTTGTTATTGTCAAATTGTACCTTTGCACTATCTCTTTGCATCTCATCCGGAAGCTGCGAAATGTCCACTATTACTCTCCTTATTGCACGAGTTTTATCAGTTTCTAAGTTAAATCTTCACAATTAGATTACCATAAAACTGAATAAAAAGCAAATTCCGAGATTTTTTTATTTTTTGATTTATTAGTTATTATTTATTATTTCAACTGCTTAATCACCTAAATTTGGAAGAATAAATTGAAAGGGATTATTTATGATTTGCAAGAGTAGAATGGTGTTATAGAGGCGTTTTGAAACAAAATTGGAGCCGTTCTGATGCGAACTTTGAAACTCTTTATGTGAGACTCTATGGCTAAGTCTACGGGGTTGCCCTAAAAATCAAAAAAAGCTCTAAAAATCACTTTAGCCCAACGCAATTAAGCCATTTTCTGCACCTCTTGTTTTTGTTGAATTTCCGTTTTTGCACATATTTTTCAATTTTTTTTGTGCCGTTTTTGTGCCGAATGTAAAATTATGGGAATTTCAAAAGTCTTTAAAAACAAGCCTTTTTTAGTGTTTGAAAAACAGCGAAAAAGGCTTGTTTGTGCTACTGTTGCTATTGGAATATAATATTTATATTTCTATATTATTTTTCTCCAATTCTATCTCTCTCCGCTTCCTGCATACCAGCGGAGGGTACTATGGTGAACCCGAACTCGGCGGCGAGTTTTGGGTACTCCAAAAAAAGAGTTGACGTTTTTATATAAAAAAGGTATAATACACTTAATAGATAACTTGTGTGGATAAATACTAGGTCTCATAATGAGGTAGATACATGATATGGTTTTATATCTGTGTTGAGCATTCCTACGTACCTGGGGTTATCTATTTTTTGTTTTCTTAGGTTAGTAATCAAGACATCTGTTTTTTTAGCAACGCCATTGTTTCGAGTGCTTTCTTTGCTCGTGCTTTGTAATAATTATTTCGTTCTTCTAAACTCATATTTTTAGTTACTTCGTAGTTATATTCACGTATTTTATGAATATCTTCAATTGTAAAGTTATGACTAATATTTAATTTCA
>WRKF01000129.1 GCA_009778165.1 Defluviitaleaceae bacterium | reverse complement strand
AAACATGGCAGGGCGTGGTACAGACATTAAACTTGGCGAAGGTGTTGTGGAGCTTGGCGGGCTTAAAATAATCGGAACGGAACGCCACGAAGCCCGCCGTATAGACAACCAGCTTCGGGGGCGTTCGGGCAGGCAAGGCGACCCCGGGGAAAGCCGTTTTTATCTTTCGTTGGAAGATGAGCTAATGCGTCTGTTTGGTGCAGATCGTGTAATGAAGCTGGTAGACAGAATGGGGCTAGACGATGAACCAATAGAACATTCCCTACTGTCTAGGGCAATAGAAAATGCTCAAAAGAAAGTGGAAGGTAACAACTTTGGTATTCGTAAACACCTGCTAGACTATGACCAAGTAATGAACGAACAGCGGGAAATTATATACAAAGAACGCAGCAAAGTATTAAAGGGCGAAGATTTAAAAGAACAAATGCTCAACATAATCAAAAATGTGGTAGAAAGCGGTGTAGAGCAAAACATATCAGATGAAGAAACGACAGAAGAAAGAGTTAATATAAAAGGGCTTGTAGACTTCTTTTTTCATATGTTGCAAGGTGATGTTGCTATTTTTAATATTCCTGCCGAAAAGCAAGCCGCCCTGGATAAAGAAGAGTTTAAACAGACGCTGCTTGCACAAATAACCAAAAAATATCAAGCAAAAGAAATAGAAGTAACACCGGAAAAAATGCGGGAAATAGAGCGTGTTATACTGCTTAGGGTTATAGACCAACTATGGACAAACCATATAGACAGCATGGATCAAATGCGGCAGGGTATATCTTTGCGTGCCTATGCCCAGCGGGATCCTTTGGTAGAATACAAATTCCTTAGCTTTGAAATGTTTGAGGAGTTGACAACAAATATTCAACTGGACACAATCAAAAACTTGATAAACGTAAAAATAGCAGCCCCAATACAGCGAGAGCAAGTAAAGGGCATGGCAACAAACAGAGATGAAAGTGCTGTAAAAAAACCGGTAAAAAGAGCCACCCCAAAAATAGGGCGCAACGACCCCTGCCACTGCGGCAGCGGGCTAAAGTTTAAGTTTTGCCACGGGAAAAATGTGTAGGTATAGCAAGCACACTTTGTCCCTTTAAGAAAAGTGCTATACTTGTTTGGTTAGGGATTGTTAATAAAAAGGAGGTAAACATGGCGAATTGTCTAACCCTATACTTTTCCGGCACGGGCAACACAAAATATATTGCAAACCTGTTCAGCAAACATATGGGGGCAAAAACACTTTCCATAGAGAGTGATGCCGATTTTGCAAACGAGATCAAATCCCATGACACCATTGCCTTTTGCTATCCCATATATGGCTCTCGTGTACCACGCATTATGAGGGAATTTGCAACAAAGTATATGGATGATATTAAAGGCAAAAAAATTGTTATATTGGTAACACAATGGCTGTTTTCGGGGGATGGCGCAAGGGTTTTTACAGACTTATTTAAAGACCATCCCTGCGATGTAATATACGCAGAGCATTTTAATATGCCCCAAAATATTTGCAATACCCCCTTTTTAAAACCGGTAAGTAAACGTAAAATGCAAAAATTTAAAAGGGCAGCAAGGTTTAAAATGGCTCGTGTTTCCAAGCAGATTAAGCGGGGAATAGTTAAAAAACATGGTTTCTCTAAACTGTCTGCATGGGCAGGAAGTATACAAGGCAATCCCTGGCAAGGGTTAGAGCAAAAAGTCAAAAACGGGGTTAAAATTTGGGATGAATGCACAGCATGTAACTTGTGTGTGAAGATTTGTCCGATGAAAAACCTGAAAAACAAAGAGGGCAAAATACACCAGCTTAACAACTGCACCGTGTGCTACAGATGTGTGAACCGTTGCCCCGAAAAAGCAATTACGGTACTGTTTCACCGTCGCCCAAAATGGCAATATAAGTTGAGGTGATATACTATGCTTGCAGAATTACGCCAAAAATCGCAGATAACTATACCAAAAGAACTTATTGATAAACTGGGGCTTTTGGAAGGTGATAAGCTAGAGATTTACGAACAAGAGGGGGTTATTTGCATGATGCCAGTTGTTGCGTATCCTAAGCCCTATGTAGAAAAGCTCATAAAAGATGTTGAGGAGATAAATAAAAAAGTTGCAACAGGGGAACATCCTGCGTTTGATAGTATAAATAGTTTGATTTCTGATTTAGAAAGTGAGGAATGATGGCATATCAATTCACTTTTTCGCAAGATTTCAAAAAACATTATAAAAAATTAAGCGTACATGAAAAAAAACAGATTACTAATAAGCTAGAAATATTGGCGGCGAATCCATATCACCCATCGTTGCGGACAAAGCGTATCAAAGGAACGGATAAGCTATTCGAATGTAGTGTTAACATGGATATACGAGTAATTTGGTACTATGACGACAATAAAATGATTATCCTTTTAGATGTGGGGCATCATGATATTTTAAGACAATTTTAATATATAAGGAGAATTTACACATGCCAAATGCAAGTGAACTATTAAGGCAAGAAGCGAAAGAAAACGAGCTTAGAAGAATTTTAAGAATTATTGAAAAAGCTGAAAAAGAAGGCAAAACTGCAAAAGAAATTGTAGAGATAGTAGAGGCTCAACTAGAAAAGTGAGAGCCTGGGCGAACCTCACTGCCCCAATCTCTATTTTAAATTTTATTAGGAGAGAACCATGGCATATTACAAACGCATAGCTTGCGAAAAAGTGTATCTATCCCCTATTTGCATGGATGATGCAGATACATTTACGAGATGGATAAACGACCCGGATGTAAATTATTTTTTGACCTTTTACTCAAAAACTATTTCATTTGAAAAAGAAAAAGAGCTCTTGGATGTGATTGCCAAAAGCGGCAACCATTTTTCTATTGTTGCACAAGAAACAGACGAACTGTTGGGTAACTGCGGTTTTTTTAGTATAGACGAAACAAACAGAGCAGCAGAGATGGGTATTTTTATAGGAAACAAGGAACAGTGGGGCAAGGGGTACGGAACTTGTGCCACACAATTGCTTTTAAAATATGGCTTTGAAAACAGGAACTTTCACAATATATGTTTAAAGGTGTTTTCTTTTAACGAGCGTGCCATTGCCTGTTACGAAAAAGTAGGGTTCAAAAAGCAAGGTATCCGCAGAGAGGCTATAATCCGCGGCAACAAAAAGTATGATGAAATATATATGGATATTTTAGCCGACGAATACTGGTCTATATATGGCTAACTTCATTGAAAATCGCTTTAGGCTACACCGCAACGGTACAGCAAAATAAAAAGGAGAATCATAATGGCTAAAAAAACAACTAGCGGAAATTGCTTTATATGCGGAAATACCGCCTCAAAAATTGTTACTAGAAACCATCTGCTTAAAAGCCACAATAGCGGGGATGAGCCCTGTTATCTCATAAAAGCTGAGGGTGCCTACGATAAAAATTATTGGCTGTTTTTTTCCGTTCCTCTTAGTGCTACTTTAGCGTCGATAGACGATTTTTTGCGGGAAATATGGTGTGAATGTTGTGGGCATTTAAGTGGGTTTCGTATGGGTAGCAAGAGGTACGGTAATTCAAGAAAAATCTCTTTTATTGATGTTGGCGATAAGTTGCTTTATGAATATGATTTTGGCTCTACCACGGAAATCATTGTTACTGTAGTCAGCGAAATATTACGCCCAAAACAGGGCGAAGAGGTGATTTTGCTTGCACGGAATGAACCTATGCACTTTAGTTGTGCTACTTGCAAAGCCCCTGCTGTTCATGTAAATGTGTGGGAAAACAAATTATTCTGCGAACCATGTACACCGGATTTAGATGATGGCGGTTTTTTGCCCATAACCAATTCGCCACGAATGGGTGAGTGTGGATATTGTGGAGAAAGTGATATATGGATATTTGACCCGAAAATTACGTCAGCCACCAATTAGCTTCCAATTAACTTAAATAACTGTATGCAAAGGAGATTATCGTGAGTATAACAAATGTAAACAACTACAGCACAACACCACTTTACCAAAACCCAAATCTAAGCCCCCAAGCTAGGGAGCTGATTAGAGCACAAGGTATAACAAACCGAAACGGATTAACAGATGAACAAATAGAAGCCAGGGTGCTACGCCGAGAGGTGCTAGGGCAGCTAGACTTTGATTTGGGAATGGTAACCGCCGTTAACTCGCACCGTCTGAACCAAGCACCAACACAGATGCCAACGTTGCAAAATGATCCAATAATGCAACAAATACAGCAAATACTGCAAGAGCTACAAGAAGATGCAGAACCAAACAGCCACCGTGCCCGTTTTATAAGCCAATGGTTAAGTGATTTACAAAATGGCACAAGCAACTTTTTGAGCTTTGCTATAGGGATAGATACAACGGTGTAACATAATATTTTCAGGAGCGCGGTCTCCTCGCCATTGCTTAGTTTCCTGCCAAAGCAAATTAGCTTTTCAAAGTTAATTTGCTTTGACTACGCAATGGCTAATTTTTTTGATCTCACAGTTTATTTTTCTTTATTTATCTCTATTTCTCGCTATTCCTAGAAAGTTCATATAATCGCATAAGTCACACAAAAGTTACGGAAACTTAACGGGATTTAAATTTACATTTTGAGCTGTAAGTATTACAATAATTGCATATTAAAAATCACAAAGTGCTAAATTTATGGAGGGAATATACGATGAAAAAAATTCAGGAAAGATTTAAAAAAATTATTAAAGCAGCTTTTGCAATCATAGTGATTGCCGTGTTTTCACAAAGCACAACCTACGGGCAAGACTACTACACTACTCAACCGGAGATACGCCAACAGCAACACTTTGGCCCCCTACAATATGGTCGCAGATATTTCACAACCGTTAGCTTTGTTTACAGGGAAGACGGTACCCGAAATTATATGTGGTGGCACAATCCCCAACCTTTCGGTTTTATGGACGAAAATTGGAATATTGTTATAGCACCGCAATATACAAGAGTTACATCTTTTGTTAACGGAGTTGCTCTTGTGGTTTCTGAATTTGGGCATAATTTTATTGACACCCAAGGCAATTATTTACTGCAAAACCATAGCCCCCGCATAAAATGGGATATGGGCAATATTGCTCTGATTGGTACTCATGACAGCAGGCAAGCATACCACATTGTAGATATTGCTAACAACTTTGCTGTTTCTGCTCAACGCTTTTATGATCCGGTGTTGTCAGCTTCTTATGTGTCTGCTCGTTTGTCGGCTACAGGGTCGGACTGGGCAGTAATTAATTCTGCCGGGCAAATAGCGCGAATAATAGAACTTCCGCTCAATTTGTACACATATACACTACGCCACAACGCAGATATAAATAATACCTATGCTGTACGCGTTTGGGAACATGGTGGTGTTACAGAACAGGGATCACAGGTTGCTCATATTGATCCTGTCAGCAATTTGCCTTATATACGTGAAGTTTTTTTTGAACACGAACCGGAACATATTGAAACTACAGTAAAATTAGATTTGTACCAAGAGTCTGCACGGATTTTAGCTGACCATATGTCGTTACCACAGCATGTCCGTAGCAACATGCCAAGCAATGCAGAACTTGCCCACTGGGAAGAAATACAACCCATGTTATACGCAGCCGGTAGAACGCCAATACAAATCCATGATATAAAAAGTGGGCAAACCTACAATGTTGTTGTTTTTTCTGCCGGAAACCATGCTGATGTGGAGCCGGCAACTGCACAAGATGCAGCAATCATAGAAGCGATGGGAGGACACCCAAATTGGCTCGTAAGACCCGTGTGGGTTACGATTGAAGGCAGAACATTTTCTGCTTCCACAAGCCAAACGACATTTTATGGTGGTATCGTTTACGATAACAACTTTGGCGGTTGGTTGTGTATACATTTTTATCAAGCAGACACCCATAACAACAACAAAGATTGGCGCGACGAACACAGGGAAATTCTTGTGCAAGCACAAAACAGATTCCTGATAATAAATGCAATATATTAGAACTCCCAACGGTCAATATAGCAAATTAACTTTTTCTTGTATTTTTTAAATCACAAAAGTTAATTTGCTTTCATCAATTTAGCGCTTAATCCATAAATCTTAAAAGCAGATCTATCAACTTTTTAGCGAATCTACTCGATAAGCGATAGATCTGCCGGAAACCGTAAAGCCTACTTTTTGTGCAGCTTCCATTTCTATTGGTTTATCGACTTCTATAAAAAAATTAAGTCTAGCTATGTTGTTTGAAAACGCGTAGTTGGCGGCAGTTGCCAGTAGCAATGCACCCTCTTCTGCATTTGACGCTTTTAAGATGAAAATTTCGGGTTCATCGTTCCAAAAGCTCATCATTGTATAGGCATTACCTTGCATGAATATGCGCCAACGGCTCATATCTTTAGCTATTTGTGCATTTGGATAGGCAAAATCAGAATCAATACTTTCGTGTAATTTTTCAAAGATATGAAAATTTTCAGTAGTCACCAACGTTGCATCTGGCTTATTTGCATAATTAAAGGTTTCTCGTGTTAAATTGGATATTGCGTGTGCTTCCAATATGCGTGCACCTATTTCTGCCATAAACTCGGTAGGCGGGTCACAGTTACGGTATACAAAGTCTACTGTCCAACCCGGGTACTTTTCACACAGCTCCTGTCGGAACTTGCGGTATTCCTCTGCACTTTTTTCAAAATGCTCCTTAAACAATATAGTTGTATCTTCTTCGAATATGTACATTGCCATTTGCATTACCTTCCTATTCTCTGTATAACATGGCAATTCCGCTTAGTACAACTAAATATTACTAAGCGGAATTGATTCAATTGCTTCCGTACTATGGCCACACTAGTGTGGGAGTACCGCTCTGAAAAAAGTTGTACAACCACAAAGCTCTAGTTTCCAAAAAATCATCTAAAAATACTATGTGTTCGTAAAAAGTATCGATGTGGTAGGTAAGAGCCGGCAAAGAGTATACCGACCAATCCCCGGGTCCTGCTGAATGTATATAAAAATTGCGTTCAAAGGAAGAACGATATTCATTTACATAATACCACATTTTGTCTAGGGTTCTTGGTAGGGAATAGTCTACCAAATAGCGTAGACGTGGAACCAAAAGCTCGTTAAACTCCGGTATTTGCACCAGTTCCCTGTACCAATAATTAAGCTCCGCCACAGCTAACCCTTCGGGTAAATGTACCCATGGGTTTTCAAATTGGGGCAAAAATGATACATGGTTTATAATCCCAGCGGCAGCGTCGAAATCCCAAACAGGTCCCATGTGGATTAACTGTCTATCGCCGTCGTTTCTTATTTGCATCCATACGCTAAACATTCCTGCATCGCTGCTGGCAAAAAGCTCTTGAACCACATAAAAGTCCACAAGGGCAGGGATATAAAAATATTGTTCAATTTCAGCGAAATTGCCACTGCGAATAGCGTAACTGGCCCTGGAAACGAAATCAGCCAAAGCCATCCCCGCTTCCACTGTGTTATTTTGCGAGTCGCGGATTAGATAATAGCGTTCGTTGGCCTCAAACCAGTCTATGTATACTTCGCCTCCTCGATCGGGAGCGCCCATCATAAGTTCTATAACATAGTCGGCTTGTAACCTAGCAGGAACCCTATGTTCAGTTAAAAGATATACCCCCTGATACTCGCCGTTTATGTAAACCTGTACCGGCTTTACCTCCGGAGCAAAGTTCATGCCATACATTAAATTAGCGAGATAAAGAGCGTTAAAATTGCGCATAAGTGAGCGATCAATATGATTTGCCAAAAGTATAAAACTTACTCCCGGGTTTTCGAATCCTGCTATATGCACGGGCTGGGGTACCCTAAAGTTAAAAGGTATTTTGTAGTGTCTCCATAATTCCCAGGTGGAGTTGCCCCTGCCGCGAAACTGGGCTTGTTCATTGTGTAAGTAGCCGATTATGGTGAGAGTGCCGTCTTGCCATACGTAGCGGTTTTCCCACAGCTCGGCAGACGTATCAACAAAAATGCTTGGGAGAGTATTGTATGTGGCAAGGGTTGCCGTTTCATGTTGTAAACCATCCATATTTTCGTGAGGGGTATATGCGAAAATTGTTGTGGTTAGAGCTAAAACGGCTGTTATTAACAGTACTATAGTTTTTTTCATGTGTATCTCCTTTGTATCTTCTTACGGTGCTTCTCTAACAAACCTAATACCCACGAAGTAAAATGCTGTAAGTCTGCCTTCATCGTCAAACTCTTCTCCTGAGTCAAAGCCCAAGAGTTCTGCCTCAGCTGCCAACAATGGAGCCATCGTAGTAATCCCGTGGATTGCAGAGCTGTACATGATTGGTACGCCAACTCTGTCAAATGCTATGGTTATGTTATATATAAGAGATATGTGACCGGCAGGCATTTCCGGCACAAAACTGCCTAACGAAGGTTCTACTTCTTCATCGCTTAAAACTGTAGATAAATCTACCCTTTGCAAGAATCGAACCATACCCGCATCCCCTACAGAAAACCACATCGTGCCATTTATCTCCTGAGGCCAAAACCGGGTTCCCGTAGGGTCTGTAAAACTGCCGTCCGACATCGGAACAAAAGGCTGAATCATAGGTTCATCTAACAGATAAGTGGATACAAAAAGCTGCATTTCTCCTTCGTCTGTTGCTAGTAACCAAAAGTATTGCCCTGGAGCAAAATATATACCTTCGTACCGCTCAAGCTCCGCCCTTGTAAGGCTTATAGGGACTGCATCCGGATCTGCAATAGATGGGGCGCTGCCTAACGACATGCCTCCTTCTGCTAATGCAGTAGAAATAATGGTTTGTGCTATAAGAGATGCTCCTACCATTCCTGTTGTGCTGTTTGTAGATACAAAAACTCCTATACCGCTATCTCTGTCCAGCATCATGTAGGAATGATAATGAACCAAGTTGCCGCCGTGTCCGTAATGTATTGTGCCGTCAACTCCAAAAGAACGGTACAAACCATGCCCAAACTGCAAATTCATAAACTGATTGGAATCATCAATAGCGTACATAAGATCAAGAGAGGCGGGGGATAGAATTTGAGTACCATTTGCTGTTCCGTTACCTAACAAAAAGTGCATGAAACGTGCCATGTCATAAGCAGTAGAAAAAGCACCACCGGTAGGCACTCCGTTGTACATCATCATTACATCTCCCGGGGTTGTAGCGTTTTCGTATGGGCGAGCAAGATTGGGTACCATGTGTGATTCCAATGTAAAGCTAGTATTTTCCATCCCCAAAGGTCCAAAAACATTTTCTGTTGTATAGCTTACAAAACTTTCAAAAAAGTTAATGTCGGCCGGGCTAATCATTCTAGCAAAAAACCCGGTTCCTCCGTTTAATTGTGCCACAAGGATACCTAACAAATTGAACCCATGATTTGCATATTGTGCCTGTACACCTTCCGCAAATACCATCGGATAACCTGCCAAAATCTCTAGCAAATTGTTCATATAACCTTGGTAGTTTTCGTAGCCCGTAGTTATTGCACCGTATCCAAAAAAGTCGGTAAAAACGCCGGATGTGTGGGTTAACAGCATTCGGGGGGTTATATTTGCGTAGTTTCCATCATGCAAGGGGCTTGGAAACATGCTAAATTGGGGTATGTAATACACCAAAGGAGTGTCTAGGTCTAAAACCCCGGAATCAACCAACTGCAAAACAGCAACGGCAGTCATTGGCTTAGACACAGATGCCAAATTAAAAACTGTGTTTTGGTCAACAGGTATTTGTGCTGCTGTGTCTGCATAGCCGAAGCCCCCCGCCCATGTAAAACCGGTGTTGGCATCTACTATGGCAACAGTAACGCCGGGTATGGAAAGTGCGTCCATAAAAGCCTGTACAGTTTCGGGGATAGTTTGTACAGTTGTTTCGATCTGTGCGTGTGCCGTGCTTGGAGTGTAAATCAAAAACATCAATACCACCAATGCAGATGTTATAGTCTTTCTCATGTTTGTAACCTTCCTTTCGGGATATAAAATCCCATAAGCCAAATAGCTATTTTTGTGTTTTTTTATATTTTTTGTATTATAGTTGTTTAAGGCTTGCCCAAAAGTTAAACAACCATCGCCATAGCAAATTATAGCACAATTTGTGATTTATAGCAATTGTGAACGCAATCAAGTGAACTTAACGGGGTCCAATGTCCGGCACGCTAGCCGGGGTGTGGGCAGCCCGGCACGGCTTTCCCTTCAAACACTATACTGTACTATGCTTTAGTTCCCTGGCATAATCCAGTTTGCCATCGTGTACCAGGTGGCAGGCACTAATTCCTTCAAACTCTGTTTCCCCCAGTGTAATATAGGGTGGTATATCTGTTTTGCATTTGTCTATTGCCAATGGGCAACGAGTGTGAAAAGGGCAGCCACCGGGCGGATTTATAGGGGACGGAACATCTCCGGTAAGGATTATGCGTTCCTTTTTTTTGTCTAAGTTGGTACTGGGAATGGAAGAGAGCAGAGCGTATGTGTACGGATGTCCCGGATGTTCAAAAAGAGCTTCTTTGTCAGAAACTTCCATTATTTTGCCTAAATACATAACTATAATACGATCGGATATGTGCCTAACCACGCCAAGGTCGTGGGATATAAACAGATATGTCAGTTTAAAATCGTGTTGCAAATCTTTTAGCAAATTAAGAACCTGGGCTCTAATGCTAACGTCTAGTGCAGAAACAGCCTCGTCGCACACAATAAGTTTTGGACGCACACTAAGGGCTCTGGCAATGCCTATACGTTGACGCTGCCCCCCGCTAAACTGGTGGGGGTATAAATCTATTTGATGCTCCTGCAACCCTACTGTTTGCAAAAGGGTTTTAATTCTCTCTCGTCTTTTTCCGCTTTCTCCTATCCCCTGTATCGCCATTGATTCATTTAGTATCTGATAAACAGTTTGCTTGGGGTTAAGAGAGGCGTATGGATCCTGAAAAATTATTTGTATATCTTTACGTTTTTTACGCATTTCTCGTTTGCTAAGGGTTGCTAAATCAACTCCATCGAAAATAATCTCCCCACCGGTGGGGTTTTCCAATCTAAGTATTGTGCGGCCTGTGGTGGACTTACCACAACCGCTTTCGCCAACTATGCTAACGGTTTCACCTTCATGCACTTTAAAGCTAATGCCGTCTACAGCTTTTACATAATTGCTGACACGACCGAGCACCCCCTTTTTTATGGGGAAATACTGTTTTAAATCAGTCACTTCCAATAAAACTTTGCCACCTACCATTTTTTTTGCACCTCCCATCGTTTTCCCAAATTTAGCATTTTCACTATTTTTTAGACAGGACAACCTTAATTAAAAATGCTATAGATTTCACTTATCATCATAATGACCACGGCACGATATTATTTCCAAATTTTTATTTTCGTCCAATCTGTAAATTAGTCTACTTGTTTATTTTGTAAAAATAATATAGCGTCTTCCTGTTCCATATTTTCTAAATTTTCTAATTCTTGAAAATCAAAAGTTATTTTTTGACCGTTTTCTAATTCTTTTATGGATTTTTGGACTTTTAAAGTATATGTGTCTAGCGGTTTTACCTCGAAAGGCAGAGCTTGTTCTCTTATTGCTTGTCGAATAAAAGTATTTATGGCAGAAGTCATGTTTAGTCCCATTTTTGCAAAAAGATTTTCTGCAACTTCTTTTATTTCTTTGTCCATTCTTATATTTACATTTATTTGATTATGTTTCATGATTATATCTCCTTTAATTTTTTTATGTATTATACTACAATTTATTTATATTGTAAATAAAAATATATAGTGAATACACGGTTTACGCCTTACGCATGAAGCGTAAAACCGTGGGGCACTGCCCGAGGGTGCATGGGCGAGCAGCAATCGCAGATTGCGACCAGCCCCACACACCGCAAGGGAGCTAGCCCCCTAAACCCTAGAAAATTGTGCGATAAATTTAAATGCTTCACAATTTTGAGGTCAAGGGACACAGTCCCTTAAGAAAAAGTTAAGTTGCTATATCACTTTCCCATTGCTTGGGATTTTGATACACAAAGCAGCGCACCGGTCTGTCGGTATTTTTATCAGTCAACTCGGGTACCTCTGCGTTACAAATCTCATCTTTTGCATATGGGCAACGAGGGGCAAACGAGCAACCCGAAGGCAAGTTAAAAGGGCTGGGTACAGTGCCTTGTATAATATCCAAAGATGCCTTTGTTGTTTCATGATCGGGTATGGATTTTAGCAAACCGACGGTATAGGGGTGCTTGGGAGATGTAAACAGACTTCGCACGTCTGTATATTCTACTATTTTCCCGCAATACATAACCGCTACATAGTCGCACATTTCCGCAACAACCCCCAAATCGTGGGTTATTAATATAAGAGATGTACCCATCTCTTTTTGCAGCTTTTTAATCAAATCAAGTATTTGTGCCTGTATCGTAACATCTAAAGCCGTTGTTGGCTCGTCTGCAATCAGTAAATCCGGATTGCAGCTAAGGGCGATGGCAATCATAACTCTTTGTCGCATACCCCCCGAAAGCTCAAAAGGATACTGTTTGGCACGTTTTTCCGGGGAGGGAATACCAACCAACCGCAACATTTCTATTGCTTCTATCCAAGCCTTTTTCCTGGTATAACTTTTGTGGTTGCGAAAAGTTTCGGCTATCTGCTCACCACAAGTGAGAGTGGGATTAAGGCTTGTCATTGGTTCTTGAAAAACCATGGATATGTGGCGACCTCGAATCTCCATCATTTGTTTTTTGTTTTTTGTGATAAGATTTTCACCTCTAAATAATACTTCACCGTCAACAATTTTTCCGGATGTACCCTCCAAAAGCCTAAGTATGCTAAGAGCCGTGATACTTTTTCCTGAACCGCTTTCTCCTACTATGCCGAGCGTTTTGCCCTTTTCTATAGAAAAACTTATGCCATCAACAGCTTTTATTTCACCGGCTCCCGTGAAAAAGGAAGTGCGTAAATCTTTAACTTCTAGTAAAATTTCTTCCATATTGCCCTCCAAAATGGGGGCAAGCCCCAAAATAAAGCCTTTTTTGATTAGACTTCCTTGGAAATTATGTAATCGACTATAGCCCGAACCTAAGCCACATCTATACGCTTGTTGGCTATCCTGTATGCAATATCCACCATGGTGTTAACTATAACAAAAATCATAGCTACAACAAGTACAGTGCCTTGCACCATAGGAAAATCCTGCGCCCTTATACTGTCTATAATAAGTCTGCCCATACCGTTTATGGCAAACACAGTTTCTGTTATAACTGCTCCGCCCAAAAGAGTGCCAAACTGCAAACCAACAACTGTTATAATAGGCACTAAAGCGTTGCGTAGTGCGTGTTTGTAAATTACTATGCGGTCTTTTGTACCTTTTGCGTATGCGGTTCGTATATAATCTTGGTTAAGAACTTCTGTGAGGGAAGCTCGGGTCATGCGAGATATAATCGCCATACCGGTTACACCCAAGGTAAAAGCCGGCAACACCATATGGCTAAGAGAACCCCATCCTGCCGTTGGCAACAAGCCAAACTGTACAGAAAAGATGTTAATGAGCAATATACCGAGCCAAAAGTTTGGCATACTTAACCCCAACAAAGCCACAAACATGAGGCTCATATCGGCAATGCCCCGTTTGCGGGTGGCACTAATAATGCCGGCGGTAAGCCCAAACAAAACAGCAACGGCAGTCCCAACCAAAGCCAATTGCACAGTTATACCGAACCGCTGGTCAAAAATTTCCGCACTAACGGGGCGATTCGTTCTTATGGATGTACCTAAATCTCCTCTAACTGCATTTGAAATATATCGAACATATTGTACCCACAGTGGGTCGTTAAGACCCAAGTTGTCGCGCATTTGCTCCAGTTGAGCTTCGCTTGCTGCTTCTCCTGCCATAATGCGAGCAGGGTCGCCGGGGATAAGGTGCAACATTAAAAAAACAGCCAATGTAACGCCAATTACAACAGGTATAATCTGCATAATACGTTTTAATATGAACACAAGCATTGTGCCACCTCCTATTTTTTGGGTTCTAATGCGTCCCTAAGCCCGTCGCCTATCAAGTTAAACCCTAGCACAACCAGCAGTATCATAATGCCAGGATACAATGTTAAATGCGGTGAGTGTCGCAAAAATTCCCGCCCGTCACTTAACATTGTACCCCACTCCGGTGTTGGGGGTTGTGTTCCCATCCCCAAAAAAGAAAGGGATGCGGCAATAACTATTGCACTGGCGACATAAAGCGTAGCTTGCACAATAATTGGCGACATAATATTTGGCAATATATGACGCAGTATAATACGGGCATCTGTCGCACCCATTGCTCTAATAGCGTCTATATATTCCAGCTTTTTTACCGCCAAAACCGAACCTCGAACGATTCGGGCAAAGATTGGTACAGCAAAGATGGAAACAGCAATGATGGTGTTTTGTGTGCTGGCTCCCAAAATAGCGACAATTGCAAGAGCTAAAAGCATACCGGGAAACGCAAGCAACACATCCACAAAACGCATGATAAAGCTATCTGTTCTGCCTCCGTAATAGCCGCTTATCACTCCAAAGGCAACCCCAACAACGGCTCCAAAAAAAGTGCTTGCCACCCCAACCACTAGGGAAATTCTTGTGCCAAAAATAATACGGCTCAACATATCCCGCCCCAACGCATCTGTGCCAAGCAAGTGGTAGGGGGAAGGGGGCTGTAAACGCCTTTGCACCGAGATTTCCAATGGATCCATAGGGGCAAACAGTGGCGCAAATAAAGCCACAATAACAAAAGTTGCTATTATTGTTGCTCCGACAATGATTTGCCAGTTTTTTGCAATATCTTTTAACTTCTTCTTAGCTAAAGTGTCTTGGGATTTTTCGTCGGTTGTTATCACGGGTGCTGATTGCATGGTAGTTTCCTCCTAAAAAATTAAAAAGTCAAAGGTTTTTTCTTTCTGTTTTTTGTTCTGTATACTCCGTATTCTATATTTTTTATTGTAATTAGTCAATATATAGCAAACGCCATTTCACGTCTGTTTCATAAACCACGGTCGTTTTAGAATTTTTTTGAAACGACTATAGTCTTTTTATGAAAAAAAGTTGAGCAATAACATTTTTTAGGTTATAATGTAGCAAGCGTATTTGGAAACCGTGGAGATAGAGGTAACCCTACCGCCGGAAGGGCGTAAAGGTGTTATTATCGACAGCATCCATAGATTGAAAAGACGTTATAACATCAAAGGAGTTTTTAAAATTTGCAAAAAATTAAAATAGCAACAAAAAGGAAACCTACAGGGGAAAAA
>WRKF01000128.1 GCA_009778165.1 Defluviitaleaceae bacterium | reverse complement strand
ATTGCAAAGTTACTCCCTGCCGTAACATAAACAACTTGGTTCATAATTTTTACAGGCTCGTGCCCATCGTTGTTTTCAAGCATTGAAGTGAATGTGCCATCACCCAATGCACCGTATTCATTACTACCCCAAGCCCATAAATCGCCGTTTGCATCAATTGCAAATGTTCTAACAAACCCAACGCTGACCATAACAAAACCATCGTTATAAGATTCGGCTCCATTTATTTGTATAAAAATCATTATCAAAATAATAGCAAGAGAGCTTATTGCTGAATACTTTGATGCCAAAAATAGTTTTCTCACTAAATTATCTCTCCTACTATAAATACTACCGTCCACACCAATAACGGCGGCACAGGGCAGATAAGCAATATACCCTGTGCCGTAAGTATAGCATAAATGCCGCCATTTCTGCAAGAATGAATATTCGGTTATCAGGAGAAACGCATACAGCAGAATTGTTTTTGGAATTTACAGGTTAAACGCAAAAATGGCGGAAAATCTTGGTTGAGCTTTTAGAATTTGCTGAAAATTGTTTTCAAAAATATTATTCTAATGCGAACTATGAAACTCTCTATGTCACACTCTATGTCACACCCTATGTGATACTCTACAAATGTTATATGATTAAAAAGATTAAAAATATAATCCCATTATACAATATGTTTGGTAATGAAAACAAGCGAAAAATGTCCGAATGTAGTGCATCAGCTTTTTTTGTTGCACACCTACAGTGATTTAGGAAAACTCATATCTTTTGACATTGCCATCAAAACAAAAATAATGTATAATTACCGTAGGTGGCCTTTAAAAACTTTGCGTTTGTGTCGCAGTGTCGGTTGCCGCAAGCAAACTATAGTGTAGAATGGATTAGTGTGTAGGGATATGAAGAAAAAAATTTTATTGATGGGCGAGCCGATGGCTTTGCTCATAGCCGAAAAAGAAGGCCCGTTGGAAGAAGTGGAAAATTTTAAAAGAGCTGTGGCAGGCGCAGAGGTAAATGTTTGTATCGGACTTACCAGATTAGGACACGATGCCATTTATGTAACTCGTCTTGGGAGAGATCCTTTTGGGTACCACATAAAAAAATTTTTGGAAAAAGAAAACATAATTACCCAAATAACATTTGACGATACATACAAAACAGGAATAATGTTGAAAAGCAAGGTGTCCACAGGGGATCCTTCTGTATCGTATTACCGTAAATTTACAGCCGCCTCTTATACCGACGTAAGCGACATAGAAAAAATAGACTTTTCCGGGATAGATTATGTGCATATTACCGGCATATTGCCTGCACTTTCCACCGAATGTCTTGAAGCAACATCTCTACTAATGGAAATCGCAAGAAAAAAGGGGGCGTTTATTACCTTTGACCCAAATTTGCGTCCGTCCTTGTGGTCAACGGAAGAAGAAATGGTGAAAACCCTAAACAGCTTGGCTTATGAAGCAGATTTAGTGTTGCCTGGTTTAAAAGAAGGCCATATTTTAACAGGAGAAACAGAGCCGGAAAAAATAGCTGATTTTTATGTAAACAATGGGGTAAAAAAGGCCGTTGTAAAGTTGGGCAGCTCTGAAGGAACTTATGTAAGGGACAATTCACAAAGCTATGTGGTGCCGGGATTTGCAGTAGAAAAGGTAGTAGACACAGTTGGTGCAGGAGATGGTTTTGCCGCAGGTCTTATCAGTGGTATCGCCGAAGGGTTGGAGCTTAAAGAAGCTGTATGCAGAGGCAATGCACTGGGAGCAATACAAGTTACTCACATAAGCGATAATGAAGGGTTGCCAACAAGAAGTGAACTGGAAAAATTTATGACAAATGCAACGAGGAGGGGTTAATGAAAAGACTGACAATACTAAAAAAACTACTGGATTGCGGTGTGATTGCCGTTGTTAGAGGTGATAACCCACAAGAGGTTCTTGAGTCTTGCTACGCCTGTGTTAAAGGGGGGCTTTATGGGTTGGAGGTTACATTCACAATAAACGGTGCAAGCGACATAATATCCGATTTGGCAGAAAAATATAAAGAAGATGAAAATGTTGTGATAGGAGCCGGAACAGTGTTGGACCCCATAACTGCCCGCATAGCAATTTTGTCCGGAGCAGAATTTGTCGTTAGCCCTTCTTTCGACAAAGAAACCGCAAAAATATGCAACTTATATCAAATACCATATTTACCCGGGTGCATGACAATTACCGAAATGGCTACAGCTCTGGAATACGGTGTGGATATTATTAAACTGTTTCCCGGAAGCGCTTTTGGCCCAAGTTTTATAAAATCTGTAAAAGCGCCGTTACCCCAAGCAAATATTATGCCCACGGGTGGTGTTAGCATAGACAATATGGAACAATGGTTCAAAAACGGTGCTGTGGCTGTCGGGGTAGGAGGCAACTTGTTTGCTCCGGCAAAAACAGGAGATTTTGAAAAAGTAGCTCAAAATGCAAAGGAATATGTTGACAGATTTAAAGCGACTTGCAAAAATCTATAATTTAAGGTATAATGATGTTAGTGTTACTTTTTTATCACAAGTTGTAAATACAAAAGCTAATTTTGTGTTTATGACACAACCTATCATACACGAAAGGAAAACAAATGGCAAAAATGAAAAAAGAAGCAATGGATGGAGCAATGGCGGCAGCTTATGCAGGTTACGCATTTACCGAGGTGGCAGGTATTTACCCAATTACCCCATCTACCAACCTTGCAGAATGGACTGACCAATGGGCTTCAGAAGGTAAAAAGAACATGTTTGGACAAACTGTTCAGGTTGTTGAAATGCAATCCGAGGCAGGTGCGGCAGGTGCAGTACACGGTTCTTTGCAAGCGGGTGCATTAAGCACAACTTATACTGCGTCTCAAGGGCTTTTGCTTAAAATCCCAAACATGTACAAAATAGCCGGAGAGCTATTACCGGGCGTAATACACGTTACTGCTCGTACTGTTGCCACCCACGCCCTAAGTATTTTCGGCGATCATTCAGATGTTATGGCAACTCGCCAAACCGGGTTTGCTATGCTTGCCAGTGCAAATGTGCAAGAAACCATGGATCTGGCAGCTGTTGCCCACCTTAGTGCAATAAAGGGTCGTGTTCCCTTTACTCATTTCTTTGATGGCTTCCGTACATCTCAAGAAATACAGAAAGTAGACGCACTAAATTATGAAGATTTGTATGAACTTGTTGACAAAGAAGCAATCGAAGAGTTTCGTAAGCGTGCCCTTAACCCAATAACTCCTGTTTTGCGTGGTGCCGCTCAAAATCCGGACACATTTTTCCAAGCAAGGGAAAGTTCCAACCCATATTACAACGCTGTTCCGGGCATTGTTGAACATTATATGGAAGAAATAAACAAAATTACTGGCCGCAACTACAGCTTGTTCCAATACCACGGTCATCCGGAGGCGGAACACGTTGTTATAGCTATGGGTAGTGTTTGTGATACTCTCGAGGAAACCGTTGATTATCTTACAGCAAAAGGTAAAAAAGTAGGTATGTTAAAAGTACGTCTATACAGACCTTTTGTTATCGACCGCTTCCTTGATGCTATTCCCGAAAGTGTTACGAAAATATCTGTGCTTGATCGCACAAAAGAGCCTGGAGCTCTTGGTGAGCCACTTTACCAAGATGTTTGTACTGCATACTTCCCAAAAGCCAAGCGTCCACTTATTGTAGGGGGTCGCTATGGTCTTAGCTCAAAAGATGTTACACCGGCTCAACTTATAGCAGTGTTCACAAACTTAGAGCAAGCTGAACCCAAAAACGGCTTTACAGTTGGTATTAACGACGACGTTACGTTTACATCTTTACCGGTAGGAGAAGAAATAGACATAACACCGGAAGGCACATTTGGTGCAAAAATTTGGGGCCTTGGTTCTGACGGTACAGTTGGTGCTAACAAAAACACAATAAAAATTATAAGCGACACCACCGACAACGAAGTTCAAGCATATTTTAGCTACGACAGTAAAAAATCCGGTGGTATAACTCAAAGCCACTTGCGTTTTGGTAAAGCAAAGATAAGAGCGCCGTATTTTGTTAAATCACCGGACTTCATCGCATGTCACAGACAAGTGTATCTTTACAAGTACGAGGTTTTGGAAGGGCTAAAACCGGGCGGAACATTCTTACTTAACACAATTTGGAAAGAAGGCGAGTTGGAAGCTCATCTTCCAGGTAAAGTTAAACGCTATCTTGCCCAAAACAAAATAAACTTCTACACAATAGATGCAACCCATATTGCCGAAACACTTGGCCTTGGAAACCGTACAAACACGGTGTTGCAATCTGCTTTCTTTAAGTTAACCAATATTATACCGATAGAAGATGCTGTTCGCGAAATGAAAACTGCAATAGAGAAAACATACGGCAGACGCGGCCAGGATGTTCTTGATATGAACTACAGTGCGGTAGACCAAGGTAAAGACAATATTGTGAAAATAAATGTTCCCGAATCTTGGGCAAACGCTCCACTAGAAGATGAAAAAGCACCTGATGTACCGAAAAACATTTCCGACAAAAATATACCAATAGACACGCTAAAAGGCGACCTTTTGCCTGTTAGCACATTTGTTGGTGTAGAGGATGGTACATGGCTTCCTGCTTCTTCTCAGTATGAAAAGCGTGCTGTTGCAGATAACGTGCCAGTTTGGATAAAAGAAAACTGTATACAATGTAACTTATGTTCATACTACTGCCCACATGCCACAATTAGACCGTTTTTGTCAACAGAAGAGGAAGCCAGCAAAGGACCAGAATCTTTTGAAACTATACCTGGCGTAGCCAAGCAAAAAGATTACAAATTCTCTATAGTTGTTAACCAACTGGACTGCCAAGGTTGTGCCCTTTGTGTAGTAGAATGTCCTGGCAAAAAAGGTCAAAAAGCTCTTGAAATGAAACCATTAGAAGAAGAAACTCCAAAGTTCCCTGCTTGGGAGTACGCCCTTAGCCTTAGCGAAAAACCAAACCCAGTTGGTATTGGCACTGTTGCTGGCACACAGTTTGAGCGTCCGCTACTAGAGTACAGTGGTGCATGTGCAGGCTGTGGTGAAACACCATACGCTAAACTTATCACTCAGCTTTACGGTGACAGCATGGTAATAGGGAATGCTACCGGTTGCTCCAGTATTTGGGGTGGTTCTGCTCCTAGCACACCGTACGCTGTTAATAGCAAAGGTCGTGGTCCAGCTTGGGCAAACTCTTTATTTGAAGACACAGCCGAGTTCACATATGGTATGGTTCTTGGAGATCTGAAAATCAAAGAGGCTCTTGTGATGAAAGGCGACAAACTGGCAGAGCTGACAAACGATGGCGAGCTAAAATCTGCTCTTAAAGACTGGATAGACACAATAACAGACACATTGAAGTCTAAAGAAGCAACCGCTGTTTTGATAGAGAAGCTGGAAAAAGCGAACTTGACAGGCGAAGCAGATGAACTACGCAAAGAACTTTTGACTCGCAAAAACAACTTGCAAAAAGTGTCCTACTGGGCATTTGGTGGTGACGGTTGGGCTTACGACATTGGTTTTGGCGGATTGGATCATGTTATAGCTACAGGTGCCGACATCAACATGATGGTATTTGACACAGAAGTGTATTCTAACACAGGCGGGCAGTCCTCTAAGGCTTCTCCTGTTGGCTCTATAGCCAAGCTAACTGCTGCCGGTAAAAACACAGCCAAAAAAGATTTGGGGCTGATAGCGATGAGCTACGGTAATGTATACGTAACCCAAATTGGTATGGGAGCAAACATGAAGCAAACTCTAGATGCAATAAAAGAAGCGGAAGCCTACCCAGGTCCAAGTGTTATTATTGCATACTCTCCATGTATTGCCCATGGCATAAAAGGCGGTATGGCAAACAGCCAAAAACAAATTAAAGCTGCTGTGGCTGCTGGTTACTGGCATTTATACCGCTACAACCCAACATTAAGAGAAGAAGGCAAAAACCCGTTTATACTAGACTCTAAAGAGCCTACTGAAAGTGTTTCCGACTTCCTTAGCACAGAAACACGCTACTCATCGCTAAAACGCTTCTACCCTGACCGAGCAGAGCGTCTTTACGAAGAAGCCGAAAAACACGCCAAACGCAAATGGTTAGAGTTTAAAAGGCTTTCGGAGTATAGTTTGTAGGCGGTAAATTACTTTTAGAAATAAACAGTTCAGTTGGCGAGGTTTCTCTCCAACTGAATGGCTATGTACTGCAGAAGGGCAAGTGTACTTTCTTGCCCTTCCATAATTATAGTAAGGGGGTTGTCTATGCGTACATTTATAGATTTGTTTTGTGGTATAGGCGGCTTTAGGCTTGCACTGGAAAAACAAGGCTTAGAATGTGTGTTTTCCAGCGACATAGATATACACGCACAAAAAGCGTATAAAGATAATTTTGGCGAATTGCCAAAAGGAGACATAACAGAAATTTTAGAGCAAAAAATACCGGGGCATGACATTTTATGTGCTGGATTTCCCTGCCAATCCTTCAGTATTTCTGGAAAACAAGGCGGCATTTCAGATAACCGAGGACGTTTATTTTACGAGATAGTACGAATAGCCAAATACCATAAACCCAAAATATTGCTACTGGAAAATGTGAAAAATATTCTTTCAATTAGCAACGGTAAGGTTATAAAGACAATAGAAGATAAATTGTGCGAAATCGGATATAATTTGGAAAAGCACGTGTTAAATGCATCCCATTTTGGTATACCACAGTCAAGGGAAAGAGTCTATTTTATTGCGATAAGAAAAGATATGGTATCATCAAATAAACCTACTTTATGTTGTGAGCCGCTGAAAAAAAGTGCAAAAGAGATTTATTTAGAAAGCATATTAGAGAAGGAAGTTGATAAAAACTTAATAATACAAAGGGATGATATACAAATCACCAAAGATGAAACAAAGGTTGATTATATGTCAAAACCAATAAGAATAGGCATTTTGAACAAGGGTGGTCAAGGTGAACGAATTTACAGCCCAAAGGGACATGCAATAACCCAGTCTGCCTATGGTGGAGGGGTTGGAGCCAGAACAGGGCTTTACAAAACCGAACAAGGTGTCAGGAAATTAACTATAAGCGAATGTAAAAAAGTAATGGGTTTTCCCCTTAACCATAAAGTAAGTGAAGGCATGAAGGGCTACCAACAGTTAGGAAATGCCGTGATACCTGCTATGATAAGTTATGTTTACGAAGGTATACAGGTGGTGTGATGAACAGGAATGCTCATGCGGGGAGAAACGTAGAACGCCTAATTGAAAACAGTATAGTAGACCAACCTGCGGTAATACTTGCTTTAAAAAAATGTTTTAAAATAAAAGGGGAACTCAAAAATTCCGCTGGCGGAGGCATATATGGGGACAAATCAGATATGCGTATAAACTTTGATTGCGGACACTATGTTGACGCTAATATTAAAAGTTACAAGGGGGTAGGTTTCAACCAATTAACAAGAACAACTATATCCGGCTTTTGCAATCAATTTAATTTGGATGCTAGTAGCCAAAACGAATTGGAGTTCTTTGTTGTGGAGAAATCTAAAAATACCCAAGGTGCTCTTTTTCCTTTAACTGCACAGGAAAAATGGGGCAATTTCTTTAATGCAAATGCGAAGCGAATTGTAAAATGGGGATTTTCCAGCAATACAAATCGTGAAGTTTTGATTTTGTATAACAAAAATACTTCGCAGGTTAAAATATACCCTATGAAAAAAATTGTAAACAACATCACAGCCGAAATAGCTTTTACAAAAGGTGGTGTAAACATTGGTAGATGTATATCTTTTCAAAGAAAAGGCGGTAACGGTAAAGCGAGTAGGCACATACCAAAGGTAGCAATTGAACATCCTGGGAACAATATACAGTTGAAACTGAAAATCAAAAAATTAATTGAAGAATTTGAAAATAAAGAGCTAGCAGAATACACGATATGACCAAAAAACAAAAAGCAAAAATAATAATAGAGCGGCTCAACCAGCACTACCCAACAGAGATAATATGCTACCTTAATTATACCCAAGACTATGAGCTGCTGTTTGCAACAATACTAAGCGCCCAATGTACAGATGATAGGGTAAACATTGTTACAAAAGACCTTTTTAAAAAATATACAACTTTGCAAGACTATACACAAGTTCCCATAAACGAGTTGGAACAAGACATCAGATCCACCGGTTTTTACAAAAACAAAGCAAAAAGTTTGCAGATGGCAGCAACGATGCTTTTAGATGTGTATAATGGCATACTGCCCAGCGATATAGAGGAACTGACAAAGCTGCCCGGTGTTGGGCGTAAAACCGCAAATGTGGTACGGTGTCACGTTTTTGGTTTGCCTAGTGTTGTAGTAGATACACATGTTAAGCGAATAACATATAAGCTGGGGCTTACCATCAGCACAGACCCCGTTAAAATTGAGTTTGAACTAATGAAAATACTACCCAAAAAAAGTTGGATAGCATATAACCATCAAATTATTGCACATGGTCGCAAAATATGCAAAGCACCGACACCTCGCTGTGATACTTGCTTTTTCACTGACATCTGTGCATATTATATAAACTCCACAAAATCGAAATTAAAATGAAAAAAACATTTATTTTTATATTGTTTTGCTTTTTGGCTGCTTGCAGCCAGGTTAGCCCTGAAACAAATCAAGCAAATCAAACAAATCGCTCCATAACTATTGCGACCCTCCCTGTTTTAGATGCCTTCCCTATATTTTTGGCATATGACAGGGGTTTTTTTGAGGCAGAGGGGGTGCATGTGGTTATACAACAGTTCCCTGCCGCTGTGGAGCGCGACATTGCATTTCAAACCGTACCCGCCATTGATGGGATAGTCACAGATCTGGTTGGTCTTACCATATTTTATGAGGGGGGCATAGATATGGTTGCCACATCTGCATCTATTGGGCTTGCATCCCTTATAGGTGGGGAGGGTGTTTACAGCCTTGCCGATCTTTACGGAAACTCTGTAATGATCTCTGCCAATACTGCTATGGATTACATACTACACTCTTCACTACAGGCTATCGGTATGGAGCAAGATGATATTGTTTCAGAGCTTGTGCCTTCTTTGCCAATGCGGCTAGAGCTAATGCTGGCAGGACAGGCTAACGCCGCTACCATGGCAGAACCCTTTGCAACAATGGCACTGGACCAGGGGCTAAATTATATTACATCTACCCGCTCTTTAGATATTAACCCCTTCATATTCACTTTCAGACGGCAAGTGGCAGAAGAGCGACGCGAGGATATACAGGCATTTTACCGCGGGGTTGCCGCAGCAATAGAATTTTTAAACACTGCCCCAAGAGAAGAATTTATAGATATGATAATAGAAGTTGTGGGCTACCCGCCACACACACGGGACACCCTTATTTTGCCTGTGTTTTATGCCCCTGCCCCACCAGAACCCCGCCATGTACAGCATGTGCTAGACTTTTCTATTTACCGAAGACTTTTAACTACGCCACTTACCGTAGAGGATGTGGTGTCCGACATATTAGAAGACATATTAGAATAGGAGGAGAACTCTCATGAAAAAATTACTTTTTGTATCTTTTGTATCTTTAATCGCCTTGACACTGACAGCTTGTGGAAACCAAGCCACAGAAACAGCCGGAGCGGGGGAAACGGGCACTATCACCTTTGCCACGATGCCGGCATTGGATGCTTTTCCTGTATTTTTGGCATACGAAATGGGCTTTTTTGCAGACGAGGGGCTAGATGTAAATGTGATACCATTTTTTGCAGCCCCCGAGAGGGATGCCGCTTTTCAAGCCGGCACAGATATAGATGGGCTTATTTTTGATCTAATAGCCCTTACTTTGTATCAGCAAGGTGGTATAGATGTTATTGCCGTTGCTTCTTCTATTGGCCTTACGTATCTGCTAGGTTCTCCCGAGATTTCCACATTGCATGATCTGCCTGGTCATCATGTGCTTATCTCGCTTAACACCGCCATGGACTATGTGCTAGAAAGGGCGTTAGGGAGTGTTGGGCTTGTCCAAGACTATGTAGAGTTGGGCTTTATACCCCCTTTGTCCCTTAGGCTAGAAACGCTTTTGGCTGGCCATGCCGATGCGGCTGTACTGCCGGAGCCTTTTGCTACAATGGCAATGAACGAAGGCTTTAACAGCATAGTTAATACATGGGAGCTTGACATTAACCCGTTTTCGTACGGTTTTAGACGAGAGGTTATAGAAAATCGCCCACAAGACGTTTTGGCTTTTTTTAGGGGATTAAACAACGCTGTAGACTTCCTTAACACAGCAGATAGGGAGGAGTTTATTGATATACTGATAGAGGTAGTTGGCTATCCGCCCGAAACAAGGGATACTCTTGCTGTGCCGACTTTCCCCAACTTTGCAACACCACAAATCCACCATGTGGAAAGCGTTCTACAGTTTTCCCGTGACAGGGGCTTGCTAACAATGGAACTTACACCACACCAGGCTATTTCTACAATACTGGAGTGATAAAATAGCAATAACGGGGTCTGGGGGCTTTGTCCTCCAGTGGGGTTTGGGGCAAAGCCTCAAATATTTTTTGGAGGTTGTTGGATTGCTTAACATAGAAAACTTAACATTGCAATATGGCACGGTAACAGCCTTGCAGGGCATTAGCCTTAAAATAGCCCCCGGGGAGATTTGTGTTTTGATAGGCCCCAGCGGCTGCGGAAAGTCTAGTTTGCTAAATATTTTGGCGGGAAATATAAAAAACTATGAAGGAACAGTTACACTGAACGACCAAGCAATAGACAACCGCAAAAAAACAATAGGCATGGTGTCGCAAAGTTATGGTTTACTGCCCTGGCGTACTGTTTATGGCAATATTATTTTGCCGTTAAAAATAAAAAAACTGCCCGTGCCTAATTATCGCCAAAAAATCAAAGACACAACAGAACGGTTAGGAATACAAGATCTTATGGAGCGTTATCCAAACAGCCTCAGCGGAGGGCAAAAACAGCGGGCAGCTTTAGCAAAAACTTTTATATTAGACCCATTGGATCTGCTTTTAATGGATGAACCTTTTTCTGCATTAGATGCCATCACAAGGGAAGAAAGCCAGGAGCTTTTTGTGGATGTGTGGACAGAACGCCGTCCTCTTACTATTTTTGTGACCCATAGCATAGATGAAGCTATTGTTCTTGGCAAAAAAATTGTGATATTGGGGACGGCACCGGGCAAGATAATAGAAATAATAGACAACCCCGCATTTGGCAAAAAAGATGTGAGAACAACAAAACAGTTTTTAGACATAAGCACCCGCATTAGGGCTTTAGTAAAGAAAGAATGGAAAAAATGATATTATCTAAATTGAAATCTTTGGCTATTGGTGCTATTGGCGTTATGGCAATTTGGTTTATAGCTTTTTGGGTTATGGATAGTCATATAATGCCTAACCCTGTCCTTGTATTACGGGCAATACCCGGGTTGGTAGACCAAAATATATTTGCACATTTTCGCCATAGTTTTTTTCGGGTTATGGCAGGGCTTTTTTCTTCTATGGCGGTTGGGCTTGTTGTTGGTATACTTGCCGCCGGTAACAATTTTGTATCCAAACTGCTAAACCCCTTTATATATTTTACATATCCCATACCCCGTATAGCTTTGCTTCCTGTTGTTATGCTAATATTTGGGCTTGGCGATATATCAAAAATTATTATGATAACCCTTGTCATAGTGTATCCCACAATAATTGTTGTGCGAGACTCTGTTAAGGATATTCCAAAAGAAATTTATAACGTGCTGACATGCTACGGTGCATCTCGTTTGCATGTGTTTTTTTATATTACATTACCCTGGGCATTTAGTGCGATATTAAGTACATTACGCATATCCCTTGGTACAGCCATTGCCATTTTGTTTATTACAGAAACATTTGGCACAACGTTTGGCATGGGCTTTTTTATACAAGATGCTTGGATGAGAATAAACTACGTGCAAATGTATGCGGGGATTGTAGTGTTAAGTATTGTAGGTTTTTTGCTTTTTATGATAATAGACATAATAGAGGATGTTTTTTTGAAGTGGAAGAAGGTGTAGCGAAGTGAGTATAAAATTACAGAGCCACGTGTACCGTGTTCAGTTTTTTACCCTTTTAGGAATAGTTTCTATCGTTGTTTTTCAATATGAGCTTTTAATGTTAGACCGAGGGGTATCTTTGGCACTTGCCCTTGGCATCTTTAGCGTTTCCCAGGTTTTAAATCTTTTAACCATAATTTTTCTTAGCCGTAGCAATTTTCAAATAAAAACCCAAAACAAGGTATTGCAACTTTCCCTTGTTTTACGTACCGTTACAATCGGAGCAATGTTTTTAACGCAAAGCAGCTTGCTGTTTATTGGATTGTTTTTGGTTTATCAAATTCTTTCGTCCATCAATATCATGTTTGAGGGGATGATAGCACAGTGGTCGTTTGAAAAGGATGCCAGCTTTAGCCGCATACGGTTTTGGGGATCTGTTGGTTTTGCCTGTGCCGGTTTTGTGGCTACGCTAATATTTGATATAACAGGTGTACTCAACAATTTGCTACTTTTGGTTTTTATTGTAAATCTCTTTAACACAATAATTGCGTTTAGGGTTCCTATAGATTTTAGCCAACAAAAACCTGAAAAACAGGATGCCCCAACAAAAATACCCCTTAAATATAAAGGGCTTTTAGTTTTCGGGGGTGCTATAATGTCTTTTCCGAACAGTTTTTCTGTTATATTAAACAACCACTACAGGGAAATTTTTCACCTTGGTATAGAACAGGCAATATTTTTTGTGAGTTTGTCCGTGCTTTTAGGTTCTTTTGTGTCAGAGTTTTTTGCGTTTTTTTCCGTTGATAAGCTCATAAGAAAGTACAAACCGGTTAACATTATATTTGTGGGAATTGTATTATCTGTTATGCGTTGGCTCATTGCATTTGTAGCATGGGATCCTATATTGCTTGCTTTGTCTTTTTTGTTCCATGGCTTTAGCTTTGTGTTTGTATACATAGGCTGTGTTTCTTTGATAAAAGAAAAAATAGGCAACCAATTTACAAGTAAGTTGATTATGGAGTTTGTAATAATATCTAATGGACTGGGTTTTGTTATGATACAGCTTACAAACGTGATTATCAATTTTTTCACGAGCATGTTTTTGGTGGGGTTGTATTCTATATTAAGTGTTGTTATTGGAATTGTATTTATTTATTTTGCCAAACGTTATTTGGCGAAAGCCTAGATTCCGCCAATGTTAATTACCATTGCCGGTCTAACCCCGCCTACCCTGTAGCCAATAAATCGCATACCATTTTGGTTAGCGTAACTATACAAACTCACTTCACCATCCAGGCTAATACTGCCGCTGCCATACACAAAAGCGGCGTGATCCGGGTGTGAGCCGGGGGAACGTAGCCACCACCATATTGGCTCTCGCCCTATTTTAGCGACCCTATCCAAATTTGTTTTGAAATATTTTCGGGCTTCATCTATGCTAAGCAAAAAAACTTTGTCCACTGTGCTTATCCCCCCTTGGGTAAAATATTTTTCGTTAAAGGGGTTTTGTATGTCAGTAAAAGTTATAGCTTGTCGCTGGAGGGTGGAGAACTTGTCATAAAATGTTGTGTTTAGGTATTTGCGTATATCGCTTCGTTCCCAGGTTACCCCTATTTTTCTGTTGTGGTAAGCCATTTTGCTCACTATCTCAACAGAAATAATCAGCGCAGTGCCGTTGTTGCTTAACTTTAAAATACGCCATTTGTATTGCCCAAAATTTATTATATCTCCAATATTATGATGTTTGACCATTACTGTGTTTTGTTGCTGTGGCACAATCTCATCTGCAATGGGCGGTTGAGGTAAGGGTGGTGGTTTTAGCTCTTTTTCCGATTCATCCGATCCTATTTGTATCGATTCTTTAACAAAATCTGTGGTTATTATCTCTTTTGGTACCGTGGTTTGTATTGGTGGTTCTATTGGTTTTTCTTGTTTTATGGGTTCTTCATCTCTTTCTTCCAGGTTATGTAACCGTGCTATAGCTTGAACAATTATTCGAGCCGCTTCTTTGTTAATCTCATAATCGCCGTGCATTTCTTCTACCAACGCACCAATGTTTACGCTAAGCAGACGGGTAAACACTTTCATATCACATATAGCAAGACACAACAAAAGACGCACTTTTTTGGCATGTCTTTCTATTGGCTCGTCCAAAACAGCCCCCCTAAACCGCTGAGGGTCTTTAAAAATTTCCGGCCCAAAGTTTTTCATTAAATTTTTAAGTACGATATCTACTTGTTCTTTCATTAGGGGTCACCACCTTTACGCTATATTAAGTTATTATATCAAAATAGAATACAATATTCAAGCAAGGTGTTTTCGATTTTTTTTGCTATATCAACGAGACTATGGAAACATTAAATCAGGTTATCGGATAGGGACAAAACGGGACTATGAGGGCGTTTCGAGGCGGAAGTATAGGCGTTCTGATGCGAACTTTGAAACTCTCTATGTGTGACTCGATGGCTGAAGCGATGTGTGAATACAAAATAAAGATGGTAAAAAGTTTTTTTGTGCCTAGAAATATAAAAATATTATATAACATATGGTGCGGACAAAGCAAGGAAAAAGGTATATAATGGGATCAAGAGACTAGCCCCTTGCGGGGCGTGGGGCAGAAAAGCCCCACGGTTTTTGAATTAGTTTGCAACGCTACGCCCTGCAATTTGACAAAACACGAAAATATCAACCAGGGCATTGCCTCCCAACGGTTTCCTGCATGGATACCGCCGATGCACAAAACCCCCTCTTGAAAAACCGGACAAAATAACCTATAATAAACGTGTGGGGATTGAGAAATCCCGTATCCTAAAATTTGAAAGGCGGTGGTTTGACGAATGAAAAAGGCTAACAACAAAAATAACCGTTGGCTTTTGGAAATTGACTTTTCCAAACTGATGGACTTGCGTGTGGACTATGCCTTTAAGTTGATATTTGGTTTGGGCGATACCCTGTTTTTGATTTCCCTGCTCAACGCCATATTCGCAAACAAGAAATTCCCGCGAATAATAAAATTCCTTACGGTTGTAAATCCGTATTTGGAAAAATACTCAAAAGACGATAAATTATCTATATTGGATATAAGGGCGCAGCTCGACGATGGCACGACCATT
>WRKF01000127.1 GCA_009778165.1 Defluviitaleaceae bacterium | reverse complement strand
AAGCCGATAAACAAAGTTTTGTTTGTTGTCCCCGGGCTTTTTATTGTTGTTGTGGCGGGTTTTTTGCTGTTTTCTATGTTTGGGGGTGATGATGCTTTAGATGAAGCACAAATCGCCGAATACGGACAAGAAGAAACGGGAAGTGCCTCACAAATTGCTACAATGGGGGCTATTGATCCATTGGCTGCTTCACAATCTGATGAACCCGAATATGAGTCCACAAACGAAACCGAAACCTCCCCCGATTATATTACAATCGCAGGGCGGCGGATTAGCACAGCAGAAACAGACTTAGCGTTTAGTCACTCAAATTTAACTAATGATGATATTGCAGATTTACGATATATGACCAACTTACGAAGTTTGTCTATAATCGGCGAACAAATTAGCGATTTAACACCAATTTCCGGTTTAACAAACTTAGAATTCTTAACTGTGGAAAGTGGTTTGGTAAGTGATTTAACACCCCTTGCAAATTTAACCAATTTGCAAGCGTTAAGTTTGTGGTCTAACCAAATCAGCAACATCGCACCCCTTGCAAATTTGCGCAATTTGGAGACGTTGCATTTGACATACAATCAAATCACCAACATTGAACCTCTTGTAAATTTAACTAATTTGTTGTGGTTATCTTTAGCGGGCAACAATATCGTTAACATTGAACCCCTTGCAAATTTGCCTAATTTGCTGTGGCTAAATTTGTGGGACAATCCCATAACAAATTGGGATTTTGTTGACCATGTGGAAGCCGTGAGAGGGCAAGAAGATTTATACTTAACGACCGCCAATTTGAATTTGCGAGAAAATCCGTCAACAGCTTCAGCCTCGTTGGGGCTTTTCCCGCCAAACACAGAGGTTTGGGTATACGAGCAAGCATACCCTGGGAGTGACTGGTTTTTTGTGACCGTAAGGTACGGGAATAATCGGCTTTGGGGTTTTATGATGTCAGATTTTTTAACATCAGCCAACCCGATAGTGGATGCGTCTGATTTGATAGGTGTTTGGGATTCTTGGGCAGTGGGAAGAGGTATTGCCGCTGTCGTTAGTGCTACTCCTTTTGGAACACCCGGTGGTGGGATAGGTGTAATGTCGCCCGAAGTTAATCCCTCCCATTTTTATTATCCCCTTAAGCTAGAGTTTGACGGCGATAGAGTTACAGCAACTTTTGAGTTACGCAATTTACAAGGAGGCATTATTATCGGCAGGCAAGCCGGCAACCAACACAGCCATTTTGAAGTAATTGAAAGCGATGACTTTTGGGGGTACTCGTATTTGGTGAGTTCAACTATGCCTTTTTCTGTTCAAGGTAACAGAATAGAGTTTCTATTTCATAATAGGCCCTCTTTTATTGCAGATTTTTCTTTAACACAAGATATTCTAACAATTGATGGTGTGCAGTTTAACAGAGTTGATGAGCAAGAACCTACCCCTGTAGTGGAGGCATCTACGGGTCGTTTTACACCAGGCACTTTTACAGGCAGCGGAGAAGGTTATTCCGGATCGAGTTCGGTAAGGGTTACAATAGTTGTAGACACAGACAATATAATAAACATAACGATGGACACCGACGACACACCTTTGTTTGCGGCTATGGCAGCAGATATACTTATCCCGGCGGCAATAGCTGCTCAAGGAGCAAATATTGCTACGGTGGGCGGTGCTACATTCACATCAGAAGGTTTTATACAGGCATTACAAAGTGCCATAAACCAAGCAGAAAATTAGACACAATAGGAGGAACAGATGAAACTTTGCACAAATTGTAACAGTCAAATAACAAAAGAGGATGTTTTCTGCACAGAGTGCGGAACGAAAGTGGAGACGGCGGAAAAACCGGAAAATACACAGCCGCAGGAAGCACTTCAATGGGAAGCACCGCCGCAGGAAGTGCCGCCGTCGGAAACACCACCATGGGAAACACCGCCATGGGAAGCACCCCCGCAATCGCAACCGTCCGAACCGACCCATCCACCAGTGGTAACAATAAATAAAGCCGCTGTTATGGGTTCGTTGGAGTCCATGAAAAACCGAATGGGCATAGGCGAACCGGAACGTAACGCCACAGATGCCTATGAGAGTAATATGAAAATTGTGCCGGATTCTATAAAGGCTACAGAGGGCGAAATTCCCATAAGGCAATATAATATTGCAGTTTTACGCAACCTTTTAAGATTTGAGCGATCGGAAGGTCGTTTGCAAATCACAAACAAACGGATAATTTTCCGGGCAGCCGGACGCTCCATTGGAGGGCGAACTACTTTGCAGCAGGAATTTTCGTTAAACGAGATTGCAGGCGTGGAAGCCATACGCACGTACCGTTTTAGCTTTTTTCATCTTGTTTGCGGGCTTTTAGTAACGCTTATTTTTGCTGCGATGGGTATCACAATCGCAATGTCGGGAATGGACATGGGTTGGGGTACGCCTAGCGTTTCCGAAGTTTTACTAATGGGTATTTTTGTGCTAGTAATGATACTTTTTGAAGGCGGCATGGGTGGCATGGGCTTTGACTTTAGTATACTTGGTTTAATACTGGGGTTTGGCGGGCTTATAGGCTTTGTCATGATCCACAAAAAATTCCTGCTCAAGCTAGTGCTGTTGGGGCTTAGCTTTGGCGGGTTTTCCGTAGTTATGCTTACAGGCACCACAGTATCGGCACTGTTGGTTCTAATATCGCTTGCAAGCACAATTTTTGGGCTAGCTTTGTACTGTCTGCGGCCGGATCTGGAGCTTATGATAAAAAACAAAGGGGCTTTGGAACAATCCCCGCCCGTGCGTATAAGGCGTAGTAGGGGGTTTTGGTTTTTTGGGCAGCAGGACACTATCGGGTTTTCCGAAGTAATGCCAACCCATGAAACAGAGAGAGCTATCCGAGAGATCGGTGCAATAATAGACGATATACAAACACTTGGAGATCTTGGTATTGAGAAGTGGGTTAGATAATAGCCAAAAATTCCTGAAATTTCTAAAATTTCTAAAATCTCCGAAAAAGCAGAAACGAGGCAAAAATATGTTGTATACACCACCACCACAGCAACACCAAGAGCCGCACCCGACGGAACGGGCACAAGTGCAGCATGTTGATGCATCTCACGCACGCACGCCGGAGTCTTTGGTTGCAAACATCAGCCCAAACCATGTTATTTCTAACCCCGAAGAGATAGAGCAAAACACGCCAAGTTTCGGCGAACGAGCGGGAGCATTGGGAGAAAATATACGTGACATGGGGGAAGCACACGCAGATGGCAAAAAGCAAGCAGACGAAACAAAAGAAAATGTAGAGAATGCAAATCTTGCCAAGCCATTACCGTACGCCGACCGCCCACCTGAAGAAGAGGCAACTCAGCAGACCGATAGCACACAAACTCCAACGTACAAAAACGATTTTGATACATCCCAATCCGCAGACAATGCACAAGATCAGGATTATAACTATGGTGCAGGTTTTTAGAGTTTAGCGATCTAGGGCGTGCGTGTCCTAGCGAAACCAGTGTCCCGAGGGAGGTCTATCATTGAAAAAAAACGAAGTTTTTGAGGGTAACAAATTATACAACTCTCCTGTGCCGTACCAGGTAGGCAATGCTGTTTGTGCCTTTTTGGGCGAAACGGGAAATGTGGTGTTTGACGAGGAATTATTGAGCCGTCACATTATGTTTTTGGGCGGAATCGGTACAGGCAAAACAAATGCTTTCACACAAATAATGGGGCATATTCGCCAAAACATGACCGCAGACGATGTTATGGTCGTTTTCGATGCAAAGGGCGATTTTTACCGCGATTTTTATCGGAACGGCGATATTGTTATCTCAAACGATGAAACGGCAACAGGGGCAAACGGAGCAGATTTTTGGAACATTTTCGGCGAGATAGCCGACGGCGAACGCATGGAGGAGAATATTGTAGAAATCTCCAAAATGCTGTTTAGCCAAAAAATAGAGAAATCTAACCAACCGTTTTTCCCGAATGCCGCAAAGGACTTATTTTCGGGTATACTTACGCATTTTGTTAGAAGTGGTACGGGGAGCGATAACCAGGCTTTGCGGGAATTTTTGGATACCGCAAGTGCGCCAAAAATTAAAGAAATGTTGGCTAGGCATAAAGATATGGTGGCAATGTCTAGCTACATATCAGACGACCGCTCACCACAAACACAGGGCGTAATTTCCGAACTGCAACAGACATCCAGAGAAATATTTTTGGGTAATTTCAAGAAAAAAGGCAATCTTTCTATGCGTAACCTGGTCGCAGAAAAGGGCGGGAGGTTGATTTTTATAGAGTACGATATTGGCGTGGGTGCAATGCTTTCGCCCGTATATAGCCTGCTTTTTGACTCGGCAATAAAAGAGGCGTTGGGGCGAAAACAGCGAGCAGGTAGCGTATATTTTTTGGCAGACGAGTTTCGCCTATTGCCCAATTTACAACATGTGGACGATGCAGTCAATTTTGGCAGAAGTTTGGGCGTGAAATTTATGATAGGTATACAAAATGTAGAGCAAGTTTACGAAAGCTACGGCGAACAGCGTGCAAGGAGTATAATGTCGGGCTTTTTGACAAGTGTTGCCTTTAGAGTAAACGATGCTTCATCCAAGCAATATGTAAAAAATTTGCATGGGCAAAACCGTAAGCTAGAAACATATTTATCGGCAGTGCAAACACGCGGCATAACAGAAACCGTGCGGGATGCCTATGTTGTAGAAGATTGGGATATTAGCAATTTGCAGTTAGGCGAGGCTATTATTGGCCTACCGGGAAAACCGCCGTTTCGGTTTCGGTTCAAAAAAATGAAAAAATAGGTTGTTTCGCTAAAAACAGCCTTTTTTTGTTTCCTTTATTGATTAAAAAAGAGCAAGAAAAAGTTAGGTTGCTATAATGGGGTTAAGAGCGAAAATGGCGAAACCTTGGCAAAAAGCATGGTTTGTGTTATGCTATGGTTGTTTAGCTTTAATAAATTTAATAGGGAGGCTTTTATCCGATGACATCTGCGACATATGTAAGTATAATAGGTTCAGCCAATATGGATATTACTGCAAAGTCTTACAAACCACTAAAACCCTTCGATTCAAACCCCGGGGTCGTTACACTATCTCCCGGTGGGGTAGCTCGCAATATTGCTGAAAATTTAGCAAGGCTTGGTACGAACGTAAAGTTGTTTGCGGTTTTTAGTAACGATTTTTTGGGGCAAAAACTTTTGAATGATTGCCTTGATATAGGTATAGATGTTTCCCAGTGTAAAATATCCCACGAAAGGCCCACGCCCATTTACACAGCTATATTGGACAACAACGGAGAAATGCATGCCGCCATTATAGGGGATACAAATATTATAACTGTAGACCAAATAAAAAAATACTACGATACCATAAATTCCTCTAAAATTATAGTTTTGGACACTAACCTAAACGAAAACGATATAGCGGAAACTTTGGACATTTTTAAAGGGAAAGATATATACGTAGATGCAATATCTGTTACGAAAGCTGCTAGAATAAAAAATTTGGTCGGAAAATTTCATACTATTAAAATGAACCGTATGGAGGCATCTTTTTTGGCGGACTGTGAAATAACAGACGAGGACTCTCTAAAAAAAGTATCGGCGCATTTTTTGGACCTGGGGGCAAGGAGGGTCATAATTTCGTTGGGGCCTGATGGGATTTGCTACAGAACAAGGGGCGATGAGATTAGGCACACCCCAAAAGCCATAACGCCGATAAACTCTACGGGAGCCGGAGATTCGCTAATGGCGGGGATTATTCACGGTACATTAAAAAATAAAAACGCACAACATATAGTAGGGCTTGCACTTACTATGGCAAAAATGACTTTAATGAGCGAAGCTGCCGTGAGTGATAAAATAGACTTTACATTAAATACACAAAACTTTATCGGAGTATAATTTCATGAAAAAACAATTAAACAAAAACGCTGAATTGCTAAGTATAAGCGAGGAAGTTTTAACCGCTTTGGAAGAAAAAAAGCCGGTGGTGGCTTTGGAATCCACAATTATTGCCCATGGCTTTAATTATCCCGAAAATTTGGAATGCGCCCTTGCCTGCGAAAAAGTAATTAGGGAAACAAGTGCAGTGCCTGCCACAATCGCTATATTGGATGGCAAAATAAAAATTGGCCTTTCCCACAAAGAAATAGAATATTTGGCAGTTAACTCAAAAAATATAATAAAATGCTCTGTACGAGATTTGGCGGTTGTTCTTTCACAAAAGCTAGACGGAGCTACGACTGTAGCCGGAACAATGTTTTGTGCAAACGCTGTCGGTATACCCGTTTTTGCTACAGGGGGGATAGGAGGGGTACATCGCAACGCTTCCACCACTTTTGACATTTCTGCCGATTTGGAAGAGCTGGCATGCACCCCCGTTGCTGTAGTGTGTGCAGGTGCAAAGTCTATTTTGGATATTCCTTTAACTAGAGAATATTTGGAAACCGGCGGTGTGCCTGTAGTTGGCTACAATACCTACGATTTCCCAAATTTTTATACAAGAAAAAGCGGTACAGAAGTAGATTACAATTTACCAACAACGAAAGCCATTGCACAATTTATTCGTACCTCTCAACAACTGGACTTGACTCGAGGCATGTTAATTTGCTGTCCTATCCCGAAAGAATATGAATTGGACTTTGATTATATCGACAAAAAAATTCGGGATGCTTTGGAAGAGGCGCAACGGCAAGGGATAACCGGGAAGGAAACAACACCGTTTTTGCTTGCCAAAATTTGTGAGGTTACCGACGGGAAAAGTGTGGCTGCCAATAAAGCCTTGGTGTACAACAATTCAAAAGTGGCTGCGGAGATTGCGGTGGAGTTAGCTGCGATATAGCACTTTTACTTACTATAAATGGATAGATAAAAAGATGAATAACGAAACAAGAAAAAAGCCGGAGGTTTTGGCTCCGGCAGGGGATTTTGAAAAATTGCAGTTTGCTGTAGCCTACGGAGCAGATGCAGTATATATTGGCGGCACAAACTTTAGCCTTAGAGCAAACGCAAAAAATTTTGATACCGACCAGCTCCAAAAAGCGATAAATTATGCCCACAACAAAAATGTAAAAGTGTATGTTGCCGTAAATATTTTTGCCCACAACGCAGACTTTGAGGGGTTGGAGGGGTATTTTGCTACGTTAAAAAAGATAGGGGCAGATGCGGTAATAGTTGCGGATTTGGGGGTGTTTGACATTGCCCGAAAGATAAAGGGGCTTGAGATACACATAAGCACCCAAGCCAACACCACCAATTACCAAACTGCACTGTTATACAAAAGTTTGGGGGCAAGCCGTGTTGTTCTTGCCAGGGAGCTTTCCTTTGCGGAAATTACCGAAATAAACGAAAAGTTGCGCGACAAGATGGAAACAGAAGTGTTTGCCCATGGTGCAATGTGTATGGCATATTCCGGGCGTTGTTTGCTAAGTAATTATATGACAGGAAGAGATGCAAACAAGGGGGATTGTGCCCAGTCTTGCCGCTGGCAGTACAGTATTAGTGAACCAAAAAGACCGGGTGAGCAAATGCCTGTTTATCAAGATGAGCGCGGCACATATATAATGAACTCCAAAGATTTGTGCATGGTAGAATATATACCCGAGCTAGTGGCTTGCGGCACATCTAGCCTAAAAATAGAAGGTAGGATGAAGTCTGCTTACTATGTGGCTGTTACCACAAATATATACAGGCAGGCTTTGGACGACTTTTTTGTGTCCCCTGATTTGTATAATTCAAAAAAAGCCTACTATGTAGATGAGCTTAAAAAAACCAAAAACAGGGAATTTTTTACCGGATTCTATTTCGGTAAACCAACAGAAGGGCAAGTGCAGGGGGGTACAAGCGACAAAGTAACTCAAGAGTTTGTGGGGGTAGTGCTTAACTATAACGAAGAAACCGGTTTTGCAACAATAGAGCAACGCAACAAATTCAACAAAGGAGAGCGGGTAGAGTTTATAAAAGGCGGTTTTTGCCAAGTTATAGAAGAGATTTATACCGAAAAAGGAGACAAGGTAGAAAGTGCACCGCACCCCCAGCAGATTTTGCAAATAAAGGTGTGCCGACCTGTGGCACAGTTTGATATAATGCGTTTGAAAACGTAGGCAAGTTTTAAAAGAGCCTCCGATTTTTGATTTTGGAGGCTCTTTTAGTTTTTTCAGTACACTTATATTGAAAAGACGTTTGCTTTTGCTATAATGGGAAAAGTTATTATAACCTCTGTTCCCTCCCCTTGCCGACTTTTTATATTTATATCGGCTCCTGCCAAATCCAATATCTCTTTTACAATAGACAGACCAAGCCCGATACCGCCCATTGCTCGGCTACGGGCTTTGTCTACTCTGTAAAAACGCTCGAATATATGTTCGATATCTTGCGTGGGGATGCCTATGCCGTTGTCTGCAATGCTTATTGTATAACCTACGTCTGTTTGGGATGCCGTTATTTTTATTTGAGTGTTTTCCGGGCTATATTTTATACCGTTAGATATGATGTTCACAAAAACCTGATTTATGCGACCACCATCGCAATAGTAGGGCATTGCTGTTGTTTCGGTAAAAAGTTGTATGGTTTGATTCTTTTTTGCTGCCACAATAGTTGTTTGTTTTACGCTATTGTGCAATATTTTCAAAATGTCTTGTTGGCTGTTTTGTATTTTTAGCTGTTTGTTGTCAAAGTGGGAAAGCTCCAACAAATCTGCCGCCAACAGAGTCATACGATCCACTTCCAGGTTAATTGTGTTTAAAAAATTCCTTGCCATATCGTCTATACCCTCTTCGTCCAGCAAAGTTTCGGCATAGGTTTTTATAACTGTTAGGGGTGTGCGTATTTCGTGGCTAACATTTGCCACAAACTCTTTGCGCATGTTGTCCAGCTTTGTTTGCTTTGTTACATCCTGCATTACTATAACTGTGCCGTCTTTTTCACCATGAATATTATCGTATGTAGTAAATTCCCGCCTTATAAACTTGTCGTCTATCTCCACTACTTTATCTTTGCTTGCATCGTCTGTGTCGTCTATTTCCAAAAGCTCCAAAATATCTTTGTATGTTATTTTTGTAGCGTGAGTCATCTCCATTGCAGCCTGGTTAGCGTGGATAATTTCTTTTTCTTTGTCAAAGGCGATAATACCGTCTGTCATAGAATGTATTATTATCTCCATACGGGTTTTGTCGCTGTTCATACTTTCCAATGTGTGAAGGAGGCTTTTGCCCATGTGGTTAAAACTTTCGGTTAACTGACCTATCTCGTCGTTGCTAAAAACCGGTATGCTGTGCCCTAAATTGCCCTTTGCCATTTCTTTTGAGGATTTTGTGAGGGCAGAAATGGGTTCGGTTAGCGTGCTTGCAAAAAATGTACCCACGACAGTAGCTAGAGCCATTGCTAAAGCAACAGAAAATGCAAGAGTAATAGTAGTGTTTTCTAAACTTTCGTGCAAGCTATTTACATTTTGGCGCAGATACAAGATAAGATTTTCGCCCGTAGCCTGCACTGTTATAGGTACTGCATAACTCATCCATATGGCTATTAATGCGTCGTCATGGCCTTGGGCTCGCTCCCAGGCGTTAAAACCGACATTGCCCGCCATTGCGGAGATTATAACCGATGAAACAAAAAAATCACCATTTGCCCCTTGCCCATTTTCATTTAAAATCTCTACCTGCATACCCGGTTGCAAAATATCAAAAGGCTGCAAAGCAATTTCTCCGGCAATGGTGTAATGGTCAATATAAGTTTGTATAATCTCCTGCTCAATTCCGATTGCCAAATTGCTCATTTCTTCATAAATGCGGCTAGCTTCAGAATTTTGTATGCTAATACGTATAAAAACGCCACTGCTTATCATAACAAAAAGCACTAGAGTTAAAAACATTAGCACAAGTTTAAACTTTATACTTTTCATTAAATTAACCTCTATAGCACTTTCCTTAACGGTTGTCCCAACTTTAAAAATCACAAAGTGCTGAATTAAGGAAAGCAAATTAACTTTTGTGATTTAAAAGAGACAACGAAAAGTTAATTTGCTATACAGCAGTTCCGTATTTAATTGCCCTAAAGTTATTCGTCTTCTTCAAGAAAATAGTATCCTACGCCACGTTTGGTCAAAACATATTTGGGTTCTTCCGGAACATCTTCTAGCTTGGTACGCAGCCGCCGTATAGTAACATCTACCGTGCGGGCATCGCCAAAATATTCATAACCCCACACTCTTTCAAGCAAAACTTCTCTATTAAACACTTGCCCTTTTTCTTTAGCTAAAAACAAAAGAAGATCAAATTCTCGGCTAGTAAGAGCGACACTCCTGCTACCTTTCATTACAGTATACTTTTTGGGGTCGATTTTTATTTCCCCAAGCTCCATTATCTCGTTTACCGTAACCTCTTCTGTTGTGGCACGTTTGCGCAAGTTTGCCCTTACCCTTGCCATTAGCTCCCTCATGCTAAAGGGCTTTGTTACATAGTCGTCCGCCCCTATCTCCAAACCAAGGACTTTGTCTACCTCTTCGCTACGAGCTGTTAGCATAATAATCGGCACTTCGCTGGTTTTACGCAAGCGTTTACAAAGAGTAAAGCCATCCATGCCGGGCATCATTATATCTAGCAAAATTAGCTCCGGATCTTTTTCCAGTGCATAATTTAGCCCTTCTATTCCATTGTATGCACATAGCACTTCATAACCCTCTTTTTTTAGGTTAAAAGCGAGTATATCGGCTATATTTTTTTCATCTTCTACAATTAATATCATGTTTATATTAACTCCCAATTTCTATAATATATGGTATCGGATGGGTCAAATATTCTTGAGAAATGAGGCTACGATTGGTTTCCACGCCATTTGTGCGAGAAACGCTGAACACTTGCCGCATTTGCCCGGCTGCACCCTCCTGCACCACATTTGTTTCCCCAAAAGATAGCTCGGGGTTATGTATATGTTCTGTATTAGGTTGTACATTTGTTATTACATCCGTTTCTTCTGTTGTGTGTATTGTGAAAAGCGGCACATCCATTGCTACAGTTATAATTTCTCCCGGTTGCAAGATGTGATCGTGACCAAGAGTAGGGTTAAGAGCCATTATTTCCTCTACAGTTAAACCCAGTTGTGCGCCGATGCTCCAAAAACTCTGCCCTTCTGCCACCACCCACGATATTTCCTCTCTTGTAGTAACACCAATAGTAGCTAGAGCTGTTTGCCAATCTATCGTTAGAACATAATCCACAAAAAGCGTAACGATTTGTAGCCCGGGTGTGGTAATGTTTGTGATAGTAGCCCCTTCGGCTGCAAAGTTTTGGGCAGTATGCCTAATTAGCTCGTCTGCCATGAAAGCGGAGGGAACGATAAAGCGTTCCACACCATCTACCACAAAAACAGCTCCCTCTACCTGATATGATATAATGTTGGAAACTTGTGTCAGGGCTTGTTCCACCGTAACGTGCCCCCCTCCCCTGGTGTTTGAGGGACGCATGACTATCTCGTCGGTAAAATCTATAGTGGTGTTAAGACCACCCTCTATACGAGCGGTTAGAAGTTGTACAAATTCCTCTCCGGTGGTGTAACCAAAAGGTATGGTTGCTATGTGGTAATCGCCTACAAAGATACGGTAGGAATTGCTACGTATAAAAAAGAAGTGTACTGTAATAACCACAATAAGCACTACACCGATTGTTATAAGATTGTTTATGTTAGTTAAAAAATTCAAAAACGGCGGCAAAGGCGGTAAAGAAGGTAAAGTTAATAAGGGTTTTTTACGCTTTTGCCGTCCTGTTTTTAATTCTTTTTTTGATTCTTTTGGTTGTGGCTCGTGAATTTTTAGTTTTGTTTGAGGTTTGGGTTTATACGGATTTTGTTCGGGTATATTTTCCCGCATTTGACTGGCCCGCTGTTCTCGCCGTTGCTTTAGACGTTGGCTGGCAGGTTGTACACGTCTTTTTCTATTTTCAGGAAAGTTGTCCATAGTTTTTTGATTTTTTAGTTCAATTTAGCTCAATTTAGTTTAAGATTGTAAAACTTTCTATTTCCAGGCTATCTAAAAGCAGGCGTACCCTGTCCCCTACTTGCAATGTGCCAAGCCCATCCAATGTTCCTGTCACAAAGTATGTAGTGGTTGTGGTTGCAGTTGTAACAACTATTTCAGATAAATCTTGGCGTAATACGATTATGTTAACTACACCTTCCACGGTGCCGCGGTTACCAAAAGCAAAGGCACTAACAAGGTTTGGACCGGATGCGTTAAGCTCCAACGTATCGCCTATACGCACTTGATTCCAGTTCACCGGACCTTGGCCTTCTCGTTCCAAAATAGTTTGCCCTGTAACGATAAGATTGTGCAGACCGCCATCTCTATCTTCTATTACATACGTTATTGTGTTAAGATGGTTTATCCGCTCTAGCAATGTGCCAAAAAAAGCACGCTCACGCTCGGTAACTTCTATCCTTGAAGCCACGCCGCCGTTAACAGTAATGGAAACAATATCGCCCGGTATTATGCTTTCAAAAGGAAAAGAATTGTTTGCCTTTATTACAGTTAGATTTGCCCCTGTGCCAAACATCATACTTTCTGTTACGATAGCTCCTGTGGGAGTAAGAAAGCGGATTTCTATTAAAATAGTATTTCCGGTAACTTCCAACACATGGCCTTGTAAAGTTGTTGTGTGTGTAGTAGCCGGCGGAACTGTTCCTACACTTTCTGCTTCAGTTTCAGAAGGTGGAGGCGGCGGCTGTTGTGGGAGATTTTGGTTTTGCGTCGCCACAAGAGCAATAATTTGCCCATCTTCTACTGTTGCAGAAACTTCCATGCCCAAAACCAGGTTGCCGAATGTGGCTGCTACGCCATCTATAACTATTGAAGCATTTGCGGCAGTGCGGTAAATTATAGAAGAAGCTGTGCTTTGGATTTGTATGGCTGGTACTGTAGGGTACAAAGATGTTATTGTGCCAAGTACAACTTCTGCCGGTCTGCTTGGGACATTTACCCCTTCAATATTCATTGTGCGATATGTCATAACGGCAAGAACGGCACGGCTAACAGGTGCATTGGGAAGAAAGTTGCCGTATGGATCGGCAGATACTACGCCGTTATCCCGCATAAAATATACGTAATTTCGTGTGGTGGCATTGATTGCAATGTTATCATTGAACAATTGTGTTGGGACATTGGCTGCCGCTTGTTGGCTCAACCCGGCAACTCGCACCAAAAACATGGTGGCTTCTTGACGCGAAAGGGCACGCAACTGTTCTTGCCCGCTACTTACCAAAATAAAGTTGTTAAGATCTGCGGGAGTTAAAATTCCTCTATCCAACAAAAACGCAATTTCTCTGTTGGCGTTGCTGTTCCAACGTGTAAAAGCTCGGGACATGCTTGCCAAAAGCGGAGCATGATTGCTATAAGCGGTGTTTATTGCCGCAAGCTCCGCAGGGCCGGGGTTTGTGTGAGTAAAGCCGGCAACACGTGCTAATATACGAGCGGTTTCAAATTTGTCCAGTGGAGCGTTTGGCATAAACTGACCTGCTGTGTTGCCTTCCATAAAACCACTGTCGCTCATATAAATTATTGCATCGTGAGCCCAGTGATCTACCGGAGTATCGACGAATCGTTGGTTGGCAAAGGCTGTAACGGGAGTAACTCCCAATATGGCTGCTATTGCTACAGCAATAATTTTTTTTGATTTTTTCATTTCACAAAGTCCTTTCCTATAGCAAACAATGTAAATTGTAAATAGTTCGATGTTTCCGTATGTTATATGAATTTGTTGTATATTCCCGTAAGGTAAGTTTCCCTTACGCCGTACCTTCGCAGTGCTTTTGCGGCAAAAATCGCTTGCTTTTTTGTACGAAAGTAGCCAAATACTGTTGGGCCGCTACCACTCATTAACGCTCCCATTGCACCGTTTTGCAAAATAGATTCTTTTACTTGGTCTATTACGGGATAATGGCCGGCTGTAACAACTTCCAGGTCATTAAAAAAATTTTTTGCGATTCCCTGGGGGTCTTTGCGAGAAATCGCTCTTATTATATTGTTTAGCTTTGCTTTGTTGTTTTGTAACGGATATTTTTCTAACCGCTGAAAAACTACCGATGTGCTGACGCTAAAATGGGGCTTGGCTAAAAGCACATATACGGAAGGGTGAGGAGGGAGCCTTGTTAACCGCTCTCCAATCCCCTCCGCCAAGACGGTACCTTGAGCTATCATGAAGGGAACATCTGCTCCCAAGGTTTTACCGATAACTTGCAGCTCTTTTGACGATACATTGATATTATATAATCGACGTATACCCAACAGAGCAGTTGCACAGTCGGCACTGCCTCCCCCCAACCCGGCAGCCACGGGTATATTTTTCGTTATATCAACATATACCCCTCCGGGTAGGCTGTATTTTTTTTGCATTAAAGCAATCGCCTGATACACCAAGTTTTTTTTGCCTGTCGGCAACCAATGTACATTGGATGTAATTGTAATTTTAGGCTCGGGGTAATCCACTTTTTTCATGAAAATGTTATCGTGCAAAAGTAGGGTTTGAGCTACCATCTCCAGATCATGATAACCATCTTCTCTTTTGCCTAATACGCTAAGAGCCAAATTAATTTTTGCGTTTGCTTTTAGTGTTACAAAATGTTTGGGTTGCATCATACTATATTGTTGGGATCTTTCTTTGGTGCAGATAACAACTCTTGCTTTTTGTCTTCGTAGCCTGGGCGGTCAAACAGGGCATATGTGGCATTTTTACCTTCCTCTACACCAGGTTGGTCAAATGCGTTTATGTTTAAAAACTCTCCCATATAGGCGGTTGCTACTTCAAAGAGGTATATAACCTGCCCAATTGTAAACTCGTTTACCTGGGGAAGCGTTATTGTCATGTTGGGGCGATTTTCTTTTTGTAGTGCATATTCTGTCGCCTGTTGCTCCGCTTGTATAAGTTTGTTGTGGGTATGGCCCCCCAAAAAGCTAACGGCGGGTATATCCCCAAACATCGGAGGAATTGTAATGGTTTCACGGTATTCGTCTACTCCCATCAGC
>WRKF01000126.1 GCA_009778165.1 Defluviitaleaceae bacterium | reverse complement strand
CCACCAACTTGATGGACCAATATATTTATGTGTCTGCCCGACCCCGAACTGCGGCAATAAGGTTTCTGGGGATTTAAAAAAGGGTGAAGGAAAATGGGGACATTTAGAAAAAAGGTGAAGGAAAGGTGAAGGAAAATGGAAACATTTAGTTTTTTGATTGGGTTAATGGCGGGTCTTGTGATCAGTGTACCCTACGCAATTTATATATACTACACAGACCCGATAACCCGCTTACGAAGAAAACACAAAAAAGAACCACCGGCAAGTGTGCCTAGGTACAAAAAAGTCAAAGATGTTCACTGTGTACGGCATATGTTTTTTTGCAGAAGATGTAACTGCATACTACTAACGTATGCGAGAGAAAAGAAGATACATGCCTTTTTTTCTCTTTCTCCTATGAAAATAGAGTGCCCGCAATATAGTTTAAGCGTGAACCATTGCCCAAAATGCAAACAGTTTCTTATATGGACTGATTATGATATTCCATGGGTTTATTGGAAATAAAAAAGAGATAACCCTATCCCCCGCTAGGTTATCTCTAATTGATGTTTCGATTCACACTATGCTACATCTGTACTAATTATAAACTACAATAACACAATTGTCAAATGGGGGAAGAAAAATGAGAAAATACAATTTACCAAAAGAAACAAAAAAAAGCTGCTTAAAAACAGTGGAACGTTATTTTACAGGCGAAAACACGGGGACATATCACCGCCAAATATCGCACCACATTACAAATGCACTAGACATAGCTTTAAAGGATTGTGTTGACCCGCACAAAACAAACTTAAAAAACGCAATAATTGATAGTTGTATAAAAGCTAAAAAATTCAATTTCCATAACCAAAATTTACCTATGGCAAAATCGACCTTTTATAACAAACGCAATAGATTTTTGTATGAGGTTGTGTTAAGCACAGAAATAATCGCCACACACAAAATGGAGGGAAAATGACAGCCCCCGAATACTGGCAACACCCGGATATAATACAAGCTCGTGCTATGCCAATGATAAACAGACACACATTGGCAGTTCAAGACCAACTAGACAGCATAACAACTAGCTTTCCGCCAAACACAGGCATTTTGTCCAGTTACAAAGTCAATAGACTACACAGGCAGATAGACAAATGGCGGGAGGCAGGTTTTTATAGCAGCAACGAATTGGCGGCAAGAGCATCATATTTAAGACGTAGACGGCATATTGAGAGCAATCAAGCCTTTGAACTGCTTTTACTCGCCGCTTTTGTAGAGCATTACAGCAATATATTAAACGATACCGCCCCGCTATATGAAGCTGTAGCAAGAGAAAAATACCATGTTTTTACTGGCGAGGAGATAGACAACACACCATACAACCCCTACAGTACTATTTTGCCAAACGGGTCAACAATGGCGGTAATGGTACACGTAGAAGCTAGCCACAGGGCAAGAAGAATGAGCAGGACAATACACTCGTACCTTGCGGGCGGTGAAGATGACGAAGCCCTATTTTATGACATGACCACAAGAGAGATGAACACAGCAAGAAACCAGTTACTAAAAAAGAGAGAAAAGGGCGGCTTTTCTGGCATAATGGAGCGGGTAATGCTGTTTGCTATAGGTTATGCGGTGTATGAGGCATTAAAAAAGAAAGATAGTGACGGCGAGGCGGGTTATTATGTTTTCCATGCCGTTATGGATGGAGCAACAACAGAAAACTGTTTAAAACTAGACGGTAAACGAATACCGATAAAGGATGCCGTGCTAGGGGTAAACCTACCCCCCATTGTTGCCCCCCCACACCCTTGCAGGAGTTGGGTTGAAGTTGACAATATGCGGGGACGTGGTATAATAGAAAGAGGAAAAAACGTTGCAACACATGGAAATATACAGGAAAAATTAAAAAAAGGTGAGTATGTTGATACTGTAGTGACCAACAAAGGTAATATTATTGATATTACACCTACTGGAAAGCACAGTGTCACACGTGATAACTTACTGAAAGGTGAGCCTAATTCAAGTGTTGATATTTTGGATAGGGAAGGTGGTTTTGCAACTCGTAGGTGGTTCAACGAAAGTGGCAATCAATTTAAGGATGTAGATTTTACAGACCACAGCAGACCAGCTAAGCACCCCGAACATCCGCATGAGCATGGACGAAGAGAGGGGCGGAAAGGAAGTAAAAAATGAGGGAAAAAATCAGTTTTAAAGATTTTGAAATAGTTATGCAAGATGATGTTTTAAATTATGACCATAACGTATTGGATATTGGTTTTTACATTGACGGTTGTAATATTTACCGTGTAACTTGGATGGGAAAAGCTAAAGATGAAGAAACAGATGGCGATTCCTATTGGTTTGGACTTGACAACAGTGAAGAAGAAGGACACGACTATCCCACATTTGAAGAGTTCACAAATGCTAAGGTATTTTATGGCACTCATAGCCTAAAAGACCTGTGGGACAAAGTATCAATAACCTCGTTAAACGGTGGCACGTGCGAGGAAATGCTACCGTACTATATAAATAACTAGAAGGCAAGATAGGAGAGAGCAAAGCATGAACTGGACAGTCGAAAAGGTTAAAAATGCACTAAAAGAAGAAGGGTTCTCTGTTACTGAAGAATCAAATATAAAGAATAATACTGGCACAAGGCTTACTCTTGAAAACGGTGCAATAGTTAATGTTTTTAACACAGGAAAGGTTAATGTTCAAGGTAAGAACCATGAACAATTGAGTCCCTTGTTTGACGGTGAGAAAATACAATCTCAGTATATCAACAAGAATGTCTTTGTTGTATATGGTCACGACACTACAAGCAGAGACCAGCTAGAGTTGTTTTTAAAGAAAACAGAGTTTACTCCTATAATACTAGACCAACTCGCAAGTGGTGGCAAAACAATCATTGAAAAGCTAGAAAGCAATATTAAAGCGGCAGATTTTGGTGTTGTGCTTCTTACCCCAGACGATGAGGGTCACAAAAAGGGAGATGAACAAGCCAAAATGGGAAGAGCAAGGCAAAATGTTGTGCTGGAGCTTGGAATGCTCCTTGCTTTGTTAGGACGTGAAAATGTCTTCATTTTAATTAAAGAGCAAGAAAACATTGAAAAACCATCTGATATAGCGGGTTTGATTTATATGCCTTTCAAAGAGAATGTAAAAGAAATAGGTCCTTTTTTCGCTAAGGAAGTGGAGCGGTTTGGGATCAACATTCCCGGAAGTGCGTTATCTTAAGCATATAGCCGTTGTTATAATAAATAATTGAAGACAAGAAAGGAGAACCTAGCTTGGATTTAAAAAGCATGAAGCGACTAGAAGATTTAAAAGAAATACATGCGGAACTATCCAAAAATTTCCTTAATTTTTGTGAGTTAGAACTAAAAAAATTTATAGCAATATTATTCCAAGATTTTCACCAATATTATACCGACAACGGATTTGGTATAGCAACGACGGACATTAGCATTACAGCCACATATAAAAATTTAGAAGCGACTTTAAAAAAGCAAATACCAAACACAGCCTATTATTATATGGGTACGATGTATGTGTTATATCTAGTATTTAGCAATGGTAAAACAATCAAGTTGGATTTGTTTATAAATCCCGTTACAAGCAAATCCCTTGCAGCTGTAGACAACGCTAGGGATGTATGTGAAAATACAGAGAGTATGGAAAATAAGATTGAGTGTTTGAAATTGGCTATAGAAGAAATTGAAAATTTAGATTTTTCAATAATAGTGAAAAAACACATAGGTGCAGGCAAAACAGAGATATCAAAAAAGAAATATATAGGCATTGTTGATATATTAGATGACTATATTGGTGCTTGAGATATAAACAGTAAACCGCCCAAATGCCTAGCTAGGGCGGTTTTTTGTGTACAAAAAAAGAATGGACTCACATGGCTTGATTTTCTGTTATAATAAAAACACAAACCAAAGGAGTGAATAATTTATGACAACAGAAACATTTGCAAAAATGCACTTTATGGGAGAGGGCGGGGATATTGTGTTGCCCCTAAACCCTAGCGATTTCCCTATAACACGCCCAACAGAAAACATTGTGCATCATACTTTCGGGGCTGGTTATGTATCTATTGGCAACGACCCCAAGTTACGGGAGTTTACTATAGAGAGTCAATTTTGGTCTGCTAAGTTGCCGGAAGGGGGGTTACAAGCTGTAAATGCGTATAAAGAATTTTTTGAAAAGTGGCAGGACAGCCGAAAATATAAAAGACTGGTTGTTGAGCATATAGACATAAATATACTGGTTTTGTGCAATGGGTTTGATATTGAGTATAGAGCCAAGGCGGAAGACGATATATATTACACGCTGAACTTGATAGAACACCCGCCATTTGGCAAGCGTAGCCCAGCCGAAGGGGATACGCAAAGCCCAAGCCCATACGATAACACAAACCCACCACCACGACCACCAGAGAATAAACCCCCAACAACACAAACTTACACAATAGTACCAGGTGATAACCTTTGGGCAATAGCACGCAAACATGGGCAAGACGGTACAGCATGGCGTGAACTGTACAATTACAACCGTGATATGTTACACCAAAATGTAGAAAACAGGCCGAGCTGGAACGCAGGTGATTTAATTTTTCCGGGGCAGATGCTACAGATACCAACAGACTGGGGGAGCTAATGAAAACAGTAAACTTTGGTAAAATAGGGGATATAGTGAGCCATCATTTCGACCGTGATTTGATTGATATAAACAGAGAAGTTAAGGGCAGTAAAACTCTTGTGAATGTGTATAAAAATATTCCCGTGAGCATAACACACCGTTCAGTAGATAGTGCAGAACCTACTCCACTTGAAACCACAACAAAAGAGCAGTCATTGCGTATAATGGCACGGTTAAGTGTGGATATACAAAATCATGATTTTATTATAGCAAAAAAGATAAGCCATAGCGGTGCAACAATAGCAACATATCAAGGTTACTGTGGTATGCCCTACAGAATGCAAAGCCGCCAGCGGGTAGATGTTATAATGCAGGATAAGGGAACACCGACAATTGAAGAGTTGGAATCTGCTCCACCAATAGAACACGCAATAAAACCTTTTACAAGCGGAGCTTTTATACGCAATGATGGGAGTACGGGATTTGGGTTGCATTTGTACAAAAGCATTGTAATTGAGCCAATCGAAAAGGGAGTTTTTGCAATATCTGACATAACCTTTTTCCATGCCGATATAAGGCGAAATTTGACCTTAAAAGCAGCTGATAGGGTTATGATATTGCCCGAGGGCATAATAGGGCAAATAAGTGCAATAGAACGCCAAAAAGATGGGTATAAAATCCGCTACACGGAAGTTAAACCAACAGAAGACGAAAAGCAAGCATATTTTACTAACATGTATGATTAGGGGGATGGAACATGAAAGAATACGCAGAAGCACTAAAAAGAATGCAGGCGGGTTTACCTGATGCAATAAAAGAATACTCGCATAACACAGCAGAAGCCTTTAAAGATGTGGCAAAAGCAAACACACCAGTAGATACAGGGGCAATGCAAGGAGCGTGGGAGGTGCAGGAAGTTGAGCAAGAGGGTAGCACAACAACAGCAACAGTTGTAAACAACATGTCATATGCCTCCTTTGTTGACCGTGGCACAAAGTTCATGAAAGGTGCATACATACAAGAAAAGGCGAAATCGCAAGTAGAAGCTACAGCCGATAATCGTTGGAACATAAAACTTGACGAAAAGCGAGGGAAATGGGGATTATGACAGAGCAAACCAAAAGACATCACCAATGGCATATCTGGGAGCCGCCAAAAGATGCAAGTGTGTTTGAGCCTGAAGATTTAAAACTTGCTCTAGCAGCCGAGCTTCACAAGCTAACCGATGGGGAAATATCAATATTGAGAGAATTTAGGACAGATGCCCCATTGCCATATTTTTTCGTACACATGATAGATAGTTCCCTAACCCCTGCGGAGCTTAATGTAAACAGATTTAAAGCTACGTTCACCGTGCTTTACAGAATAGCGGAAAACAGAGAGCAAGCGATAAGTGCAACAGACGGTAGACTGCAAGAAACATTAGACAAAATGGGATATAAGCTAATCAAGCACATGGAAAGTGTGGATTTGTTCGATATGCCTGTATCTTTACTTAACAGGCGTTTTGATAAGGTAAACGATGAGCTACATGTGTTTTTTGAAGTGGATATAAGGTTAAGGGACTTCCCGCCGGAGGTGATATGGCAGTGGAGGTTGAGTATACAACAGGAGTTGAAAGGGTAGAAAAGCCAAGACACTATTGTTCTTGGCTTTCTACAACCTTTATGGTTATGGTTTTTTCGCAAGGGTTGCCTACAATCTCTAAATTATGGCAATTGCCCTTTTCATCTACAAACCCACAACTCTTTGCTAATTTAAGACTAATGTTAACTGTATAACTGGAAATGTAACCGTGACCACCTTTCTTAGGAATTAGTTTCATAACGCTTTCCTTTCAAGGCTTTTAGCTCCTTTTTAAGTTTGTGCAATCGCATTACTTCCACAATATGAAAAATGCAGATAATTATTAAAGCTAAAGAAGCTACTAAGTTTATGTACTGGATTGCACCCAAGCCATCTCTTAACAAAATTCTATAAATATTTAGGCTTGATAAAATTATAAAAATAATACTCAATATTGATTCTTTCATATTTTTATGATAGACTATTGTGAAGTAAGTGAGGGGAGAATAAACTCCCCTTCCAAGTCACTTTTTGCTTTTTTGTCGTTTTCGCTCTTTTTTCTTGCGTTTTAGGTGTTTCTCTTTTCTTTCTTCTCTTATCTTCATCGCCTGCTGATAAGTTAAGAACCAACCTAGTGCAATAGAAACAAGAGCGATTACTTCACTTAGTTTGTCTAACATTTTTACCTCCTTTCTTATGTTATATTATAACATTGCGTACCGCAAAAGTCAACTATTCTGTTTTTTTATTTTTGCAAGAAAAAACCATGGTCATCCCATGGTTATCCCTTTTAATTACCTTGTCCGTATATACGTGTTATGGTTGCGTTCATGCGGGCGGCTGTTGCCCTATCCCTTGTTGATGGATTTCTGCCTAATGCGTTTCTAACACCTTGTCGCAATGCTCGCCTACCTCCACCTATATTTCCGCTTGCTCTATCCCTGTTGTAAGTAGCTCTTAAAGCACTGTCACTAAACCTGCCTTGTTCTCGCCTGTTTGCAGTTAAACCCATTTCCGGTTCCCCCTTTTAAATTATATTTTAAAAAACTATCCCTACCTTAGAGCTGCTTTTAAATTCTTGCGGTATTAACTTTCCTGTTTTTTTGTCTATTCTATCTTCAAATGCTTTACTATAAACATTGTCTGGGAGTTCAGCACATCGTTCTTTTGTCCATATGTCTAAATCTGCCTCTATTGTAAACCAACCTTGACCAGCTCTATTGATGGGAGTAGGTGCTACTTCTGTCATTTCTGAAAAATGCCACTCATACAAATCATCGCCTATTTTTTCAGCTCTGTCAAATACGAAAAGACCAAATATAAAGGCATATGTATCTTTTGTAGAACTTGAACACATCAAAAACTCATCACCTTTTTTAAGTGACTTTGTCATATGCCAACTTCTTATTTCAGTCGTTTTTGGATTATCCAAATCTTCTGGCTCAACAAAATCTAAGTACACATCGAACCTTACAGCAATAGCTTTATATTTCTTTTTCATAACACACCTCCGTTTTTATTTTTATAGCTATAATTATAGCACAAAAACCAATACTTTTCAACTCCCCAATCAAACAATTTTACCCTTACAGTCCATTCTTTTTAAAAACAGCCTATTTTCGCAAAAGAATGGACTACGCAGCATTGTTTATCTGTTATAATTATGTATACAGAAAAAGGCTCTGTATTATTAAACTCAATTTAGCACTCGAAAAAAGGAGAGGTATAATATGGATAAACTACAAATTTTCAACTTTGAAGGGAAGGAAATAAGAACAGCAATAATAAATGGTGAGCCGTGGTTCGTAGGTAAAGACATAGCGAAAAGTTTGGAGTACGCATGGCATCGAGGGTTATTTAACCACGTTCCCGATGAATGGAAGGGGGTCAATCCGTTTGACACCCCTGGTGGAACGCAGGAAATGCAATGTTTAACCGAACAGGGTTTATATTTTTTTCTAGGACGTTCAGATAAAGAAAAAGCCTTGCCGTTTCAAAAATGGATAGCTGGAGATGTTCTGCCCTCAATCCGCAAGCACGGGGCATACATGACCGAGGCAACCATGGAGAAAATCATCGCTGACCCAGACTTTGGCATAACTCTGTTACAAGCACTAAAAGACGAAAAAGCAAAAAGTGAAACTTTAGAAATAGCTCTTAACCAATCTCTGCAATTTTACACAGTTGCAAAATACAACAAAACTTTCAAAATGGGCTGGTCACTGAAAAAATGCCAAAACATAGGCAAGAAATTAACTGCATATTGCATGGCAAGAGCGATAGAGATACGAACATGCCAAACAAATGACGAGCGGTTCGGAGTGGTAAACATTTATCCGCTAACGGCGTGGGAAGGTCTTTTCCCTTTAAGTGCTTAATCATGTTATTAAACGAAATAAAACGCCAAGCCCAGATAACCGACAGTGTAATAGTATTTTTCAGCGGTGGCAAAGACAGCCTTGTATGCCTTGACTTGTGTATTAAGCACATGAAAACAGTAAAAGTCGCATATATGTACATGGTACCAGAGTTGTCCTGGGTAGAGAAAAACTTGCTATACTACCAAAAGAGGTACAATACAGAGATATTACAATTGCCCCACCCTGCTACAGTAGATATGTTACGCACGGGCAGCCTATCAGAGCGACACGCAAATATGGTAAAAGTGAGCTTTAACGATGCCTATAACTATGCAAGAAACTATTTTGATATAGGTTGGATAGCAAGTGGTATACGGATAAGCGACAGTATTTTCCGCTCCAGCATGATAAAAAACAGTGGCACAATTGACCATAAACGAAAAATAATATACCCAGTGGCACGTTGGAGAAAAAAAGATATATTAGAGTATATAAAACGCAATAGGCTGATACTGGATAGGTTTTCGCAAATAAAAGGCAATTCCTTTGGGGGGTTTATAAAATCGGAGTTAGATGTTATTGTACAGCATTTTCCACAGGATTGGCAGAAGATAAAAGAATATTTCCCTTATGTCGAAGTTATGTTAAGACAAGAAAGAGAGGAACAACAAAATGACAACTAAAACTTATAAAGTTATGATTTCTAACGGCCTACGAGGCAAAAAAGACCCAGAGGCTTACGTTCGTCAATGCGACACGGCTCTAAAAGAGTGGGCAAAACTCACCAACCTACAATATGAGCTTATTCACAACTTTCATCCTGGTAAGTATGAACGAGAAATTGCCGAACACGGTGTAACCAAAGCAAGAATCCGTATGTTAGGCAAAACAATTGTCGAAGAGCTAGCCATTGCTGATATTTTGGCATTATGCGATGATTGGTACAATTATGACGGCTGTGTAGTAGAATTTGAAGTTGCCAAACACTACAATAAGCCTATCATTTTTTTACAAACAGCGGGCTTCAACCCAATACCCGATGAGAAAATCAAATCATGAGCAAAACCAAGCACCAAGCCTTTAACGTGCAGACAGTCAACCGCTCTGAAATCAATTTTGCAGACTATAACCCCCGCAATATAGACGAGAGTAACCGTAAGCTACTAAAAAAGAGCCTAAAAGAAGATGGGCTAGTGGAAACTCTAGTATGGAACAAGAGAACGGGCAACTTATTATCCGGACATCAAAGACTATCGATACTTGACGAATTAGAGAGGGGCAAGGAATACGCCTTAGATGTGGCTGTTGTAGACATAGATGAAAAACAGGAGATAGCCCTAAATATAAAACTAAACAACCAAGCACAACAAGGGCATTACGATATAGAAGCGATATTAGACTTGTCCCAAAGCTATGACTTAGACTTAATGGGCGACTTCCACTTTACAGAATACGACCTACAAACATTTGAGGGATTTGGTGATGTATACCAAGAGCCGGAAAGCGTTACAAAGACAGCGGAGGAAACAGAAAAAATAAAAGCTGAACGCAAAAGAATACGACAAGAGGACAAAGAGGAATTTACCCCTAACTTTTATTTTATTGTGGTATGCAGGGATAGAGAGGAGAAAGACGAGATTTTCAAAAAGTGTAATGTGCCGTTATGGGAAAAGACGATTACACTTGAGGAGTTGAAACGATGGAGAGAACGATAGATAAACCAAAAGCAAAAAGCCAAGAAAAAGCTAGTCTTGGCTTTCTGAAATACAAAGTTCATCAAGTGTTACGTTTAGTGCTTTGGCTAATTTTATTGCGGTGTTGACCTTACAATTTCCATTGCGCTCTATATTCTCTATTGTACGTATAGGAACAGACGACATTATAGAGAGTTTTGCTATAGACACACCCCTGTTTTTACGTATTTGTTTTAATTTCAATATCAGCCTTACCTTTTATTAGAGAATTATATTTGCTGCGCATTTTTCGTAGTTTGATTTTCGAGTACAAAAAACCAACTATTGCAAACGCCAAATAGCAAAGTGACATTAACAGTATTAAGTTAAATATTGTATTGAGCATGATTTTATGTTAGACTGTCCTTGAGTGAGAAGGGGCATATAGCCCCTCCACTCAGTCCTCTTTACTTTCTTTACTTTCTTTACTTTTAATCTCGTTCTCTAGCTTTTTGTTTTCTAGTTCTAGCTTCTTGGACTCAAGGTCGGTTTTTCTTTTTTTGGCTCTAATATAGGATGCAGTTGTTATTGTTAATATCGAAGCTAGTAAGGTTTCAAACCAGTCTAACATAAGTACCTCCTTTCTTGAAATAATTATACCACCTTTAATGGTGGTTGTCAATACTTTTTTGAAAAAATTCTACAAAAGTAGGTGAGGTGATGCCAAAAAGAAATGAGCAAAAAGCAAAAGCTAAGAATATGTACCAAAAGGGTATGCGGCTTGTGGAAATTGCAAAAGCGTTAAATATCCCAGAGGGGACTGTGAGAAGATGGAAGCACAGCGGATGGGGCGATGGTAAAAACGAACGTTCGCTTTCGGGTAAAAAAACGAACGAAAAAACGAACGTTTTAACGACCACAAACACAGTCGACAACAGGGGTTCAAGTCAAAGGGGAGAAAAGGGAAAAGAACCGACAAATGAAAATCCTAAAACACCACACTTTCCCCACCAAGCGCGCCCAAACAACAAAAACGCTATAAAAACAGGACGCTTTGCAGATTTTTATTTTTCAGATGCGACAGCCGATGAATTAGCGATGTTAGATGCAATGAAAGTAACGGGCGAAATCGAACGTTTGGAAGCACTTGTATATAAGCAGATAATGCATGAAAAACGAATGAGCGATTTTGCGAAAGCGATACGTGATAACCCTAGCATGACGCTTGTGGAGATAGAAAAACGTATATTTACGGCGAACAAACACGGTAGCATATCGCAAAAGGTACGAGAGAGCAAAGCCGATATGTTGGAAGTGGACACGGTAGCAAAAATAAAAAGACTGATAGAAGTGGAAAACGCAATAATATATATCCAAAATTCCAGAGTACGCAACGAAGAAAAACTACACAGGATGAGGATTTTGGCAGAGCAACAACAAAAAGATGACAATGTAGTAATAAAGCTCATAAGATAGAGGTGCAGGCAATGCTAGAAATAAACCCAATGGAGCATATAATCCCGAAATTTGACGAACCGCTAAAGGATATTATAGACCATAAATATACACATTACTTGTTTAGCGGTGGGCGTGGTGGTACAAAATCCACATTTATACCAATCGCTATAATATTGCTTATATTGCTAAACAAGAACAGCCATGCAATAATATTCCGCAAGGTGGGGAACACCATACGTGATAGCGTTTTTGCAAATATTTGCTTTGCTGTTGGTTTGTTGGGGCTTTCTGATTATTTTAAAATAAAAAAATCTCCGCTTGAGGTGATATTTAAATCTACAGACCAGCGTATAATGTTTAGGGGTAGCGATGAACCTGCAAAAATAAAGTCTATACGTCCTCCCTTTGGCTATTTTGGGATAACATGGTTTGAAGAACTTGACCAGTTTCACGGACGTGAAGAAATAAGAGTAATTTTGCAATCCACAATGAGGGGTAAGGGTGGCAAGTTTTGGAACTTTGAGAGCTTTAACCCACCGAAAAGCCGTGACCATTGGGCAAACCTAGATGTGTTAAAAGAAAACAACGACCGCCTACACACAAAAGTATCATACCTTGATGTGCCTGTTGAATGGCTTTCCGAGCGGTTTGTCATAGAAGCCAAACAGTTACAAGCTGATAATCCCGTAGCCTATGAACATGAATATATGGGAGTTGCAACAGGCACAGGGGGAGCTGTTTTTGATAATGTAGTTGAACAACGGATTACGAAAGAGGTTATAAATACCTTTGACAATATAAAGCAGGGTATAGACTATGGTTTTAGTATTGACCCCGCCGTTTGGTGTGAAATGCACTACGATAAAAAACAGAAAACGCTTTATATTTTTAATGAAATATACGAAATAAGGTTGTTCGATGAAGCGTTTGCGGAAAAGATAAAAGAGAAACGGATAAACACGACAATAATAACAGCAGATAGCCACGACTCAAAAACAAACGCAAAAATGAACACATTGGGGCTTAGTGTATACCCTGCTAAAAAGGGGCCGGATAGTCGTGATTTTGGGTTCAAGTTTTTGCAAGGACTTACCAAGATAGTGATAGATAAAATTAGATGTCCGAACGCATATAGAGAATTTTTCGGGTATGAGTACATGGTAGACAGACACGGCAATTTTATATCGGAATATCCAAAAAAGAACGACCATGTTTTAGACGCAGTAAGATATGCGATGGAAAATGAAATGTTGGAAACGAGGGCAATAACAGCAAATTTGAGGTTTTACTAACTATGATACAGAAAAAAAAGGATTTTTTTGAAAATTTGGACGATAAGGCAGTGATGGGGCTTTTACAACAGATACAGCCATATTTGACCAATAGGGAAAAGTTATATAAAAGGTACAGGCGAAAACCGCACCCTGCACAGTTTATGAGCGGTATAGACAGCAGAACTCTTGTGGGCTTTGAACATTACATCGTAAATATGGCGAAGGGATATTTGGCTGGTAAGTCCCCATTATATTCCTTTGATGAAACTAGTGAAACATATACAGAAGAATATGCTGAAATGGTGGACACAATTAAACGTGTAAACGATGATTCATCTGTCTTTGCGGAGTTGATACACTCGTTTATAAGTACGGGGGCAGCGTATCTGTATATTTCTGCCGATGAAAATAATAATATAAACTACACACCGATATCAGGTAGGGGGGCAATAGCAATATACGATTATGCAATAAGACCTCGTATGACTGCGCTTTTACGCACATGGCAAGAAGATAAGGAACAGATTATGGAAATAACAACAGCAACTAGCCAACGCCGCTACAACAGCAAGGGGGAGAGTATATCGTTTGAGGATTATGATGAAAACGGCGTTTTGCGAGAACTTCATGAAAAGCAATTGTATTGGGGGGCAGTGCCTGCGGTAGCGTTTGAGCAACCAGACGGTATAGCTATTTTTGAGCCGGCTATTGACCTAATAGACGTATACGAAAATATGCTAACGAACGCCCGCAATATGACCCAATATAACGACGCAGCAAAGATAATCATACGCAACCATAATGCTCATCCAAATAAGTACATAATAGACCCACAAACAGGGGAGCAAACAATAAATCCAGCTTGGCATCAAGAAATAAAGGAAATATACGAAGCCCCTGCTATCTTCTTTCCAAACGAGGGGGATGCACAGTGGCTAATAAAACAGGTTGACTATAATGGGCTAATATCGTTTTTAAAACAGCTAGAAGAACTTATTTTTATGACCACAAGCGTGCCAAACATGGCAGACAAGCAGTTTGCGGGGAATACAAGCGGTGTTGCCCTGCGTTACAAAATGTATGCTTTAGACCAATACGTAACTACCCTAGACCGCATATTTAAAAAAGGTTATAGGCGGCTATGGGAAATAATAACCGACCGTATTAACCTACGCAATAGCACAGACTACAGTAGCACAGATATACTAATCTCCTTTGATACAAACGCACCGGACGACAGGGACGGAGATATGGCTCGTGCTATAAACGCTAAAAAGAACGGGCTATTATCCCATCAAACAGCTATAGAAATAAGCGGCGTGGAAGTTGACCCAATAACCGAGATTGAACGGATTAATAGTGAAAGTAGAGTGGAGAGTGAGCAAGGATAGGTAAAATCGGGTAGGAAGCTAGTCATTAATCGACCGACTTCCTACCCGACTTTCCCTTTTTTTACTCTCCTTCCCTGGCTTCTTGTAATTTCATGTCTACTGCTTCTGAATAGGTTTCAACTGCATTTTCAAAGCCCTGCAAGTATGCTGCTCTTGAGAGGTGTAATATTTTTTCGTAGTTGGTGTGTTCTATGCTTGCGGGGACGTTATCGATTACACTAATAACGAAATCTTCCATCCGCTCCAATGTAACCAACTTGGAGTTGTGTTCAAGTATATTTAACAAATCCGCTTTGCTTAGTTGCAGGCTGGCGAGGGTAGCTATTTTTGTTTCTTGACGGCTTGTTTGTAGCTTTTGTATCTCCCTTTTCATTTCCCTTATTTCCTGCAAAATGGTTAGTTGCCTGTTTTTTGTGATTGCTTGCATGGTTTATCTCCTTCCTTGATAGTAACCCATCTCTGCTAGTTGTAGCTGTGTATGAGGGGGTTCGGGTTCGATGAAGTCCGGTATTATTTCGATACCGAACTGTTGGCATGTCAGCTGTATTTGCTTTGCAACCTTGCGTTCATCAGAGCCTTGCTTACGCA
>WRKF01000125.1 GCA_009778165.1 Defluviitaleaceae bacterium | reverse complement strand
ACCGGTAGCAGCGATGGTATTTTTATGTTCAAGGTTTATCAACTCCCTTCGTATTTATGTTCCCTTAGTGTACCACATTTTCAGAGATTTTTCCAGTATGGCAAAACATAATATTTTTCTCCTTTTATTAAAATATAAAAATAAAATATAAAAAACGCCAATAATTTTACAATTCTGCAACATAAGATTGAAACCCTGGTAAAGATATGGTATAATAAGCGTGATATAATTTAAGAAAGTTTTGGAATAACCAAACTTCGTGATATTTATAATACAAGAAGAAGGATGTGAAAAAAATCGAATTCAATAGTGTTTTTGATATTATAGGACCAAGCATGGTTGGTCCATCCAGCTCCCATACTGCAGGGGTTGTGCGTATAGGTAATAAAGCCCGAGAGCTTTTCCAGAAAAAATGCACAAACAATCTAAAAAATGTTCAAATATATCTGTATGGTTCCTTCGCTAAAACCTATAAAGGACATGCAACAGACGTGGCTGCGGTTGGGGGAATTCTTGGCTTTGAAACGGACAACTTGCTCATAAAAAATGCCTTTGACATCGCAAAACAACAGGGTATTAATGTAAATATAATTCCAACTGATGATGAAATACCAATCGACGTAACACTTCCAAAGGGCGAAAACAACCCTCACCCAAACACAATAAAAATCCTTTTGGAGAACGATAACAACAGCCTTATAGTTGTGGGTGTGTCTATAGGGGGCGGTAGCATGAAAATAATTGGAGTGAGGAGCGAAAATGTTTAGAACGGTTAACGAGCTTTTAAATTTGTCTGAAGAAAAAGGTAAGCCCATTGCCCAAATAGTTATAGAAAAGCAAGCCCAAACAAGCGGTAACACAATAGAAGAAATCAGGAACGAAATGCTAAAAAACTTAAAAACAATGGAGGCTGCAATAGAAAAAGGTATACAAGGTGTAGAAACTCTTTCTAAGAAAAGCAAAAACAACGGCAAACTGCTAAACGACTATTTGGCGCGGGGTAATTATTTAGTGGGAGACACATTTGTTAAGGCAATATGCTACGCTGTTGCAACGAACGAGGTTAACGCATCTATGGGGATAATATGTGCAACACCCACAGCCGGATCTGCCGGTGTTTTGCCTGCTGTGCTGTTTTCCATAAAAGATAAGCTGCAAATGAATCAAAATGACTGCCTGGATTTTTTGTTTGCTGCCGGTGGGTTTGGGCTATGTATCGCAAACAGTGCTTCTATATCCGGTGCTGCGGGGGGTTGCCAAGCAGAGATTGGCTCTGCGAGTGCTATGGCAGCCGCTGCCACGGTGCTTGCGGCAAAAGGCACGAATCAGCAGGCGGCAAGCGCTCTTTCTTTGGCACTAAAAAATATGTTGGGTCTCGTTTGTGATCCGGTCGCAGGCCTTGTTGAAATACCCTGCATTACAAGAAATGCCGCCGGAGCTTCTAACGCCTTAACATCGGCAGAGATGGCTCTTGCTGGAATAATCTCTATAATACCAGCAGACGAAACAATACAGGCTATGAAAGAAGTGGGAGACAGGATGCACCCGGACTTTAAAGAAACAGGCAGGGGCGGTATGGCAACAACAAAAACGGGCTTGGCTATAGAACAAGAGATATTTGGGGGCAAAGGACCAAACGCCATTACGACCATTGTATTGTAACGAATAATAAAAACGAATAATAAATAAACGAAATTGACGCATTGTTGTATAAATGTTACAATAAAATTGCCAAAATTATCGATTTTTTTGTAAACGGAGGTTAAAAATGGCTCAAAAAACCCCTTTGTATGATGAACACACAAAGTTGAATGGTAAAATGGTGTCTTTTGCCGGTTTTTCGCTACCCATACAGTATACAGATATAACACAGGAGCATATGGCTGTGCGTAACAAAGCAGGCATTTTTGATGTATCTCATATGGGAGAGTTAACAATATCAGGCAAAGATGCCCTAAAAACCCTCAACTACGTTTTGCCTAGTGATATTACAACCCTTGCGCCGGGAAAGGTGCGTTACATGCCCATACTTAACCAAAACGGAGGTATTGTAGACGATGTTTTGGTATATTGTTTTTCCACAGAGCGTTATAGACTTGTTGTAAATGCAGCCAATATTGAAAAAGATGAAAGCTGGATATTGCAGAACATAATTGGCGACACTCAAATTAAAAACATATCTGACACAATGGGTCTGATTGCACTGCAAGGTCCTGTTTCTTACGAAATACTCAAAAACTTGGTTTCGGAAGAACATATTCCTAAAGGATTTTTTAGTTTTGTGGAAAATGCCCAATTGGAGGAAGTCGTTTGTCTGATTTCTCGTACCGGATATACTGGCTCTTTTGGTTACGAAATCTATTGTAACAGCGAAGATACTGTGTATGTATGGCAAAAACTTATGGAAGTTGGTACTCCTGCCGGGCTTTTGCCTTGCGGGCTGGGAGCGAGAGATACTCTGCGGATGGAGGCCTGTATGCCTCTTTATGGACAAGAAATTTCAGATGATATTACCCCCTTTGAAGCAAGTTTAGACTTTACCATAAAAATGAGTAAACCCACCAACTTTATTGGTAAAGATGCACTAGAAAAAAAAGGCGCACCAAAACGTATTAGGGTGGGGTTAAAGGTTATTGGCCGCGGGATTGTTAGGGGAGAATCTAAAATAATTTTGGACGAAAAGGAAGTTGGTGTAACTACATCCGGAACCTTTATGCCCTATATGAACGCCGCATATGCAATGGGGATGGTGGATATTGCCCACACAAAAATAGGCACTGTTGTAGATATAGACGTACGAGGCCGCAAAGTACAAGGGGAAGTTGTACCAATGCCATTTTATAGATTATAGCTTTCCCGTTAAAAACAACAAAAACACGAAACCTGCGGGAAAGCAAATTAACTTTGAATAATAAGGAGATAAAAAAATGGAGAATCCAACGAACTTGAAATACAGCAAGGATCACGAATGGTTAAAGGAAGAAGGCGACAAAGTAACGGTAGGTATTACCTACTTTGCCCAAGATCAGTTGGGGAGTCTTGTGTTTGTTAATTTACCCGAGGTAGGGGACGAAATAACAAAAGGGGAACCCTTTTGCGACGTGGAAAGTGTGAAGGCCGTTTCTGATGTATATTCCCCTGTTAGTGGGATAGTTTCTGCAATTAATGAAGATTTGCTTGACAACCCGGAAAAAATAAACGACGACCCATATGATGCCTGGTTCATACAAGTGGAGCAAATAACCGAAACAGAGGAGTTGCTAACCGCCGAACAGTACGAAGATTTCTGCAAAGAGGAGGCTTAAAATATGGCTTATCTACTTAACACAGACAAGCAAGTTCAGGAAATGCTGGATACTGTTGGCATGAGCTCTTTAAATGAACTGTATAGCCATATGCCAAAAGAGTTGATGATAGATGGTCTTGATATACCTGCTGCTCTTGGGGAAATAGATATACTACGCAATTTTCAAAATTTTGCCGACAAAAACAAAGTATTTACCAGCATTTTTAGGGGAGCCGGGGCGTATCGCCACTATATACCCGCCGTTGTGCCGGAAATGGCAAACAAAGAGCGGTTCAAAACTGCATACACCCCCTATCAAGCCGAGGTTTCTCAAGGTACATTGCAGTCTATTTTCGAGTTTCAAACTATGATATGCGAGATAACGGGTATGGATGTTTCCAATGCCAGTGTTTATGATGGCGGCTCTGCTGCCGCTGAAGCAGTGGCAATGTGTCGTGACCGAAAAAAAAGGCGTGCATACATATCCGCCGGGGTAAACCCATTGGTTCAAGCTACGGTAAAAACGTACAGTTGGTCGTATAATGCACCAATAGAAATTTTGCCTCAAACAAGCGAGGGGTTGGTAGACACGGAAGCCCTGGCTAACATCGACCAAAAAGATGTTGCCGCAGTGCTTATACAACAGCCAAATTACTATGGTTTAATTGAAGATGTGCCAAAAATAGTGGAAGTTGCCCACAGCAAGGGTATAAAAGTTATAGTGAGCGTTAACCCCATTGCTGCCGCTCTGTTACCGTCTGCTGGTGAGTGCGGTGCAGATGTTGCTGTTGGGGAAGGGCAGCCCTTAGGATTGCCCCTTGGTTTTGGCGGCCCGTACCTGGGGTTCATGGCTTGCAAAAAGTCTCTGCTCCGTGCCATCCCCGGGCGTATTGTTGGCGAAACAACAGACGACCAGGGCAGACGGGCATATGTGCTGACATTGCAAGCCAGGGAACAACACATAAGAAGAGAAACTGCCGGGAGCAATGTTTGCTCTAACCAAGCATTATGTGCCATTACTGCGTCTGTTTATATGGCGGCTGTGGGACCCCGAGGCATGGAAGATGTTGCAAAACAATGTTACAACAAGGCACACTATTTGGCAAACAAATTGCAAGAAGCGGGTTTTAAACTGCGATACAGTGTACCGTTTTTCCACGAGTTTGTGACGGAATCTCCCGTAGATACAGCCAAGCTAATGGCACATTTGGAGCGGCATGGTTTGTTGGGCGGTCTGCCGTTAAACGACGGCGGCATATTGTGGTGTGCGACCGAGATGAACACAAAAACCGAAATGGATACACTGGTAGATCTGTGCAAGGAGGTAAATTAATGAAGCTACTTTTTGAGAAATCCATAGAAAATAGGCGTACACATTATTTGTCTGCTTGTGATGTGCCGGATGTGGAATTGCCCATTAAACGCAAAACGCCGTTGGGATTGCCGCAACTATCCGAAACAGATGTGACTCGCCACTATAGTGAGTTGGAGTCAAATACCTTTGGCATAAACGACGGCTTTTACCCTTTGGGCAGTTGCACAATGAAATATAACCCAAAAATAAATGACAAAATTTCCGGTTTGCCGGGTTTTACAGACATACATCCCTTGCAACCCCAAAGCACTGTGCAGGGCCTCTTTGAAGCATTGGACACAGCCGGGCAATACCTTAGCGAAATTACTGGCATGTATGCCATGTCTTTTCAGCCTGCCGCCGGAGCTCACGGTGAGTTGGCAAGCCTAATGATGTTTAAAAAATATTTTGAGGAACGAGGAGAAACAGACCGTGTTAAAGTTATAGTACCCGATTCTGCTCACGGAACCAACCCCGCCACTGTGCATATGTGTGGCATGAAAATCATTAATCTACCTTCAAATGCCGACGGCTGTATAGATTTGGACCAGCTGCGGGCAGTTGTTGGGCCGGACACCGCAGGCATTATGCTTACCAATCCAAACACCCTAGGCATTTTTGAAGAAGATATATTGGAAATAACAAAAATTGTACACAACGCCGGGGGTTTGTGTTATTACGATGGAGCAAACCTTAACGCTATAGCCGGTATAATGCGTCCCGGAGAAATGGGTTTTGATTGTATTCATCTTAACTTGCACAAAACTTTTTCTACACCCCATGGTGGGGGCGGACCGGGCAGCGGGGCAATCGGTTGCAAAGAATTTTTGTACAAATATCTACCCGGACCGCAAATTGTAAAAGAAGGGGATAGTTACTCATTCAAGGACTATGAGGGCAGTATTGGACAAATATTGGCATTTTACGGCAACACATTAATTTCTTTGCGAGCACTGGCATTTATTATGGCTTACGGCAAAGATGGCTTGCCTATCATGTCTAAACATGCGGTGCTAAATGCAAATTACATGAAGCATCGTTTGTCTGAAAGGTTTGAAATTTTTAACAAGGGATTGTGTATGCACGAATTTGTTATAACTATGGAAAGAGAAGCCAAAGGCAGTAATTTTACCGCAAAGGATATGGCAAAGGCTATATTGGACGAGGGGATGATGGCTCCCACCATGTATTTCCCGCTTATCGTGAAAGAAGCGTTGATGGTAGAGCCAACAGAAACAGAGGGCAAGGAAACTCTTGACAGGGTTATAGACACGTACATAAGTATATATGATAAAGTTATGAAGGAAAACACACTAGCCGGGCAGTTTCCAAAAAACACAATAATTGGCCGCCCGGATGAGGTTGGGGCAGCAAGAAACCCGATAGTACGCTATAGTAATCCCAATAATATTTAAAAAAAGGACTGTACTGAGCGGAATTGCTATATAGCGATTCCGCTCCAAGAAAGGGATTGAAAAATGTACGATATAGTAGTTATAGGCGGCGGACCCGGCGGATACGTTGCCGCCATACGAGGAGCTCAGTATGGGTTAAAGACGGCTTTGGTAGAATCAAATGAGCTGGGTGGCACGTGCCTTAACCGGGGCTGTATACCCACAAAAACCATATTACATATGAGTCATATCTACAAAGAAATGCAAAATTCTCATGATATGGGTATTACCGCCGAAAATTTATCATACGATATTAACAAAATGCACAGCTCAAAAGATGAAGTTGTAACTAAATTGCGAAATGGCATTGAATCGTTGCTGAAAGCCAATAATGTGGACGTTTATAAAGGTATCGGCAAAATAAACACCCCGGGCAAGGTAGAGGTAAACCGACAGGACATAGAAACAAAAAATATTATAATCGCAACAGGCTCGTTACCATGGAAACCGCCCTTTTCCGGCACGGAGTTTACTATAACCAGCAACAGCTTATTGGAAGGTTCTCAAAAAGATATAAAAACCCTTGTTATAGTAGGTGGCGGCGTTATTGGTGTGGAAATGGCATCTATCTACAATAATTTGGGTGCAGATGTTACTATAATAGAAGCGGCAGAACGTATTTTACCCTCAATGCCAAAGGAGATAAGCCAAAGTTTGGCGATGGAGTTGAAAAAACAGGGCATCAAAATACACACAAGCGCATCTCTAAAAGAAGTGACGGAAACAGACCCGGGGGCTGCAAACACTACTGTAACAGCAACATTTGAAGAAAAATCGCAAACAAAAAGCATACAGGGCGACAGAGTTTTAATGTCCACGGGGCGTATTGCACACACATTCGGCTTTTTTTCCGGAAATTTAAACATAGACCATGACAGGGGCTTTATTGTAGACGAGAATTTTAAGACGAGTGTGGACGGTATTTACGCAATAGGGGACTGTATTGCAGGTTCTGTGCAATTGGCTCACATGGCATCTGCCCAAGCTATGAACTGTGTTGCGGTAATAGCAGGCAAAGAGCCGCCCATGGATTTATCTCTTGTACCCGCATGTATATACACTAGCCCGGAGATTGCAATGGTAGGAATAACCGAAGAAGACGCAAAGATACAAGGGATAAATATAAAAACCACAAAATACCTAACGAGCGGACACGGTAAATCTCTTGCGGAAGGGCAGGGCAGGGGATTTGTGAAGCTGATATTTAAAGAGGAAAATCAGGTGTTGCTCGGGGCGCAGCTAATGTGTAGCCGTGCAACAGATATAATTAGTCAAATAACGGTGTGTATCAATCAAAAGTTAACGGCACAGCAGATTGCCTCTGTGATACAACCCCACCCAAGTTTTGCGGAAGGAGTACAGGAAGCCGCAGAAAACCTGCTAGGCCACGCCATACATATTGCACCGCCAAAAAAAAGATAACAAAGGATAAAAAAGGATAACGCAAATGATTTCACATTATATAACAAAAAGTAACGTTCCATACATAAACCAATCCATAGAGGAGATTTTAACGAACCAAGTTAGAGACGACCAAGTAATAATGTATTTGTGGCAAAACGACAACACCGTCGTTATTGGACGCAACCAAAACGCCTGGCGGGAATGTCGCCTGGAAGCCTTTGAAGAGGAAAAAGGAAAGCTAATGCGCCGCATTACCGGAGGCGGGGCAGTTTATCAAGATATGGGTAACCAAATCTTTAGCTTTATTGCTCCAAAAAAGCTCTACGACTTGGACAAACAGATGGAAGTGATACGCCGTGCCGTTGGCTCTTTTGGCATAGAAGCCGTTAAACAGGGGCGCAACGATATTTTGGCAGACGGCAAAAAGTTTTCCGGCAACGCCTTTCGCAAAACCCAACATGCCATGGTACACCACGGCACTATACTAATATCAGCAGATATGGGGCGGTTAGCCCGGTTTTTGAACCCATCGAAAGAGAAGCTGGAAGCCAAGGGAGTTACCTCCGTTCGCAGCAGGGTTATAAATCTTAATGAACTAAACCAAGATCTTACTCCCGCCAAAATGCAAGCAGCTCTCATAACCTCATTTAACGAAGTCTATGGAGAGACCTCAACAGAAATACCGGACAGCGAAATTGATAGTCAAGAACTGAACAAAATGGCAACCAACTATGCTAACGAAAGCTGGTTGCTGGGCCCCGTTTCTAATTTTAATTTTGAACTGCACAATAGATTTACTTTTGGAGAGTTGGAGTTTCGGTTGGCGGTAGATGGAGGGATTATCAATAAAACGAAAATTTATTCTGATGCCTTGGATGTAAATTGGATATTGGCAATAGAGGCGGCTTTTGTAGGGATACCCTTTACGAAAAAAGCGTTAATAAACGCCATACCGGAAAGTGAACAGCCGACAGACAAAAACGAGCTTGCAGACTATATTAACAATTTAAATATGTAACCCGCAAGATTAAAACATCAGGACTAAAACGTCAAACAAAGGTCAAGCAAAGGGAGTGAAAAAATGGCAGTAATTATGGATGGTAAGTCATTAGCCGCAAAGATAAAAGCACAGATACGAAAACAGGTGGATTCCCTTGCTATAAAGCCCGGGCTTGCGGTGATTATAGTTGGGGAGGATCCTGCCTCTAAAATATATGTCAAGGGCAAAATAAACGATTGCAAAGAGTGCGGTATAGCCGGTTTTGAGTTTGTGCTTCCTCATACTACCCCTCAAAGTGAAATACTTAACCTTATAAGCCAACTTAACGAAAGAGACGATGTACACGGCATTATATGCCAGCTACCTCTACCCCGGGGTATAGACCAAAAATCAGTAATGCAGGCAATAAGCCCGGCAAAAGATGTAGATTCATTTCATTATGAAAACCTAGGCAAAACGGTAAGTGGAAACTACGGTTTTTTGCCATGCACCCCTGCCGGGGTTATGGAGCTTTTGAACCATTATGGTGTAGAGATAGGGGGTAAACATGCCGTGGTGGTGAACCGTTCCCTTATTGTGGGCAAACCTTTGGCGATGATGTTGCTAAACGCCAATGCCACAGTAACAATCTGCCATTCACAAACCAAAAATATACCTCACATGGTTAGCCAAGCAGATATAGTTGTAACTGCTGTCGGGCGGCAAAATTTTATAACAAGCGATATGGTGAAGCCCGGAGCGGTTGTTGTGGATGTATCAATAATAAGGAGAGAAGATGGGAAGCTGTGCGGCGATGTGGATTTTGGTCCTGTGAGTGAAATCGCATCCCATATAACCCCTGTGCCGGGCAGTGTAGGGCCCATGACTAGAGCCATGTTAATGAAAAATACCTTGCTATCCGCAAATGGAGGGCTTGTTGGCTGAACTCGTTTATGAAAAATTCTTTCTGAAAGCCTATTGCAGAAAGGTACGTGTGCATGTTATAATTAACGCAGTTGTTTAGCTAAAGTTAAACAACTCCCGAATTAAGCATTATTAGCATTATTAGTGAAAGGAATGTTTACAGACATGAGCCTAAAAACAGTATACAAAGATCATTTCATGATAGGAACGGCTATAATGCCTTCTTCTACGACGGGTAAAAGGGCGGCAGTAATACAGAATGAGTTTAATGCCATAACTGCTGAAAACAATATGAAACCTATTCTTATCCAAGAAAAAAAGGGGAACTTTACGTACGAAGAAGCAGACAAAATAGTAAATTTTGCACTGGAAAACAATATGACCATGATAGGACACACGTTGTGCTGGCATCAACAAACCCCCGAATGGATGTACACAAATGTTTCAAAAGAATCTGCGATAGAAAATTTGCGTACACATATAGAAAACGTTGGTGCAAAGTACAAGGGCAAAGTTTATTCTTGGGATGTTTTGAACGAAATCTTTAACGATGGGATAGAAAACCCAAAAGATTGGCGAAGTGCGTTGAGGAACAGCCCGTGGCTTGAAGCTATAGGAGAGGAATATATAGAACTTGCTTTTAAATTCGCAAGTGAAGCGGCTCCAGACGCACTTTTATACTATAATGACTACAATCTAAACTACCCGGCTAAAAGGGAAGTTACGTACCTTATGGTAAAAGAGCTAAAGGAAAAGGGCGTGAAAATAGATGGAATAGGTATGCAAGGCCACTACAATATGTCCACAACGCCCGAATCGGTTGAAGATAGTATAGCACTCTTTAGCAAATTGGACGTTAAAATTAGTATAACAGAGTTTGATATTACTTTTAACGAAGCACAAGGACAAGAAAAACTGACACAGGAGCAAGAAAAGCAACACGCCTTTTTGTATGCGAGTATTTTTAGTATTTTCAAAAAATATAAGCACATCATAGAAAGAGTAACTTTTTGGGGGCTTGACGACAAAACGAGCTGGCGTGCAGACCGTTTCCCTCTTTTGTTTAATGCGGATTTGAGTCCAAAACTGTGTTATAATGCGATACTTGACCCGGAAAAATTTGTGAGCGAAAACCCCATGGAACTTACAAAGCTGATAGAACCCGTGATTGGAACGGTATATAAAGACACAGGCACTTGCGTAAATGTAAATCAGTACACTATGGCTTGGGAAGGTGCTACGGGAACGGCTGATATTAATTGGAACGACGAAGGTTTGGAGATATTGGTAGATGTTAAAGACGGCTTTTTAAATGCAGATAATGCAAGCCACAGGGAGCAAGATTCTGTAGAAATTTTTATAGATGAAAACGCTGCAAGAAGCCACATGTTCCATGTAGACGACTACGCCTTCAATGTAAACTATAAAAATAAACTAACAATGCTAAATGGGGAGAACCCCGATATAACAACAACAGCAGAAATTACAGAAACAGGGTACAAAGTTCATGCGAAAATAAAATTTAAAACCATTAAACCTAAAGAAGGAACGGTAATAGGTTTTGAAATAGGTATAAATGACGCAGACAAATCCGGAAGAAGGGTTTCAGTTGCAAAGTTTTGCGACACAACGGAACACTCTGACAAGTCAACCGCAAATTATGGGCAGTTAATTTTGAAATAGAAATTTTGTGCTAATTTTGTGCTAAACATAGATTTTTCCTAAACAAAGCTAATTTGTTGTAAATATGGTCAGATGGTCAAATAATCGGACGTTTTCTGCCTGTTGAAATTTTTATATGTTTGTGTTATACTGGTTGCTGTTTATCCTTGCTCCCCTGTGTTGGGAGCCACAAGTCCATAAGGAGGTAAAATGCAAAAATACGAAATGACGGTGGTTTTTAAAACCGCACTAGATGAAGAGGCTCTTTTAGCCGAACATAACCAAGTAATTTCTTTGATAGAAAGATTTGGAGGAACGGTAGAAAAAGTAGACGATTGGGGCAAACGCAGGTTGGCCTATGAAATCGAAAAGACAAATGAAGGTATATACCGTTTCATAACATTTGCTGCACCAAGCAACGCACCGGCAGAGATAGAAAGCCGTATGCGTATTAGAGAAAATTTGTTACGCTATTTAATTATCAAGCCTGAGCAAGAAATACCGGGGGGTAAACAACCTAAAAAGGAGGCAACCCAAAAGGGAGGCATTGCATAATGAACAGAATTATTTTAATGGGTCGCCTTACCCGCGATCCGGAAACACGTTACTCTCAAAGTGCTGAACCAGTGGCTGTTTGCCGTTATGGCATTGCTGTTAATCGAGGCTACAAACGTGAAGGTCAGCCCGACGCAGATTTTTTTAACTGTGTAGCCTTTGGGAAAAATGGGGAGTTTGTTGAAAAATTTTTAAAAAAAGGTATGTTGATTGCTTTAGAAGGTTCTTTGCGTAACAACAACTGGACAGACAAAGATGGTCAAAAACGCTATGATTTAGAAATTGTAGTAGATCACCACTATTTTACTGAAAGCAAAGCTGCTTTTGAATCTCGCCAAAGCTCTTACCAAAACCAAGGCAGTATGCAAAACATGCCACCGCAAAACAGCCAGAGCAGCCAACCGCAAGCAGACTTTTCGCCGATAGTCGAAGACATAGACGACGATGACTTGCCGTTTTAAGGAGGAAACATGATAAAAAGAAATAGAGGCCGCAGGAAAAAACGTGTTTGTAACTTTTGTTTTGAAAAGAGTGATTTCGCAGACTACAAAGACTTTCCTAAGCTACGTAAATTTATTTCCGAAAGAGGTAAAATATTGCCGAGAAGAATGACAGGAACATGCTCCAAGCACCAGCGCATTCTTACCATAGCAATTAAAAGAGCTAGGCACATTGCCCTTTTGCCATATAGCCAAGATTAACCCTGGAACAATAGACGAAACGAAAAAGGGGGTGTATATAAGGTGTATATATTAAAAAAATCAAAAAAAATACTGTTGTCGGTTTTATTCATTATTATCGGAGCAACTGTTGTTTCGGGAGATGTGATACATGTTTACAACAACGGCTTTTATATTGCCAGAGGTGTTTACTACCAACTGAACAGACGTGTAACCAATGCGGGTATTGTAGATGTACATGTGCTTGTGGTCGATTTAACCTATCCCGGCATCACTTTAGGTCCGGTTATGCCCAACCATGGAAGTCGCAATACCACAACTAACTTGCTGCGAGATGGTGGAGCGATTGGTGGCATTAATGCAGATTTTTTTAATATGGGCGTATACCCCGGCACCCCTTTTGGAACCGTTATACAAAACGGTCAAATATTGGAAATGTATAGAGGGAGAGATGATTTTGCCACTTTTTTGATAGATGTGCATAACACTCCTCTCATAGAATATATACAACCGGATATTGTTTTCCTTAACAATGGCATTAGGAATCTGACAATACAAGCAATTAACAAAATTGAGGGAGCGATAAGTGCTACCGTTTTTGATCGAAACGCCATTTACAACACCACAGGGATAGACGCTCGACAAAGCGGGCTTGTTAAAATTGTGGTAGAAAATGATGTAATCACCCACATATCTGAACCGGGGGAGGTTGTAGACGTTCCTTATGGCGGTTATATCATAGCTCTGTCCCAATCTTATGCTACTTATTTTACGGAGAGCATTTTGGTTGGGCATACAGCGGAGCTTTTTGTGGATGCCAGTGTGGATATAGACGCAATATGGCAGGCGATCGGCGGTGCCGGTACTATTTTGCAAGATGGTCAGCTTAGCACAAGCGGTTATGTTGTTGCTCCAAACAGCCGCCACCCACGGTCCGCAGTAGGTTTTAGCGAAGATGAAAGCACCGTGTTTTTGGTAGCGGTAGATGGTCGCGGACGCAGTGCCGGAGCGACCCACGCAGAAATGGCGACAATAATGCAAGATATAGGTGCGTACAGAGCAATGCATTTGGATGGCGGCGGTTCCACTACCCTTGGCTTGCGCGAACCCGGGCAAGAAAACATGCGTGTTATAAACACTGTTAGCGACGGCTCCCAGCGGCGTGTTGTAAATGCGTTGGGGGTATTTAACAATTCTATTGCGGGCATATTGTCGGATATAGAAATACGCACATTTCCCAACCGTGTTTTTGTGGGAGATGTATTGGATGTTAACCCGGTAGGGTTGGATGGCCATCTCAATACTCTTGAACTTGCTTCCGATATGGTGTTACTTGCAACAGAATCTCCCGTTTCCAGAGATGGGAACATGTTTTTTCCAACTGTACCTGCGCCTATTGATTTTAACCTTACATACGGTAATTTTAACACAACTGCCAGTATAGAGGTGCTTGAGCTTGCCCAAATTGTACCGAATGTGCAAACACTGGACCTTAACACGGGAGAGACAGCTACCCTGACATTTACGGGCCTTAGCCCCCTGGGTCACAGCGAACAGCTAAATTCAGTGTTTATAGAGGCAACTCCTGCCGATGTGGGTTCGTTTTATAATAACGTATTTACTGCCGGCACTTCGTCCGGGGTTATACGAGCCAGTATTGGCGATATTGCCACATATATTGGGGTTAGTGTAAATGAGCAAGGGCATATAGACCACCCCGAATCAGATGTTAGCCAAAACCCCTACAACGTCTTGCTTGAACCGGAAGATCCGGGGTTTGATATTACTATTGCAGGGAACACATCTCTTGCACCTTTTTTGGAACTGCCGGAAATAGGGGATTTTGTTCAAATGCGAAACAGGGCCCTCCACACTTTCATGAGAGGCTCCAATTTGGGAGTTTTTGTTGGACCGACAGAGATAACGGAAATGGAAAACCTGGACACAATGGCGTGGAGTATCAGTTATAGGCTCGACAACATTGGGAATGGAATCGGTATGGTTAGCCTTAATGCAACAAACGGCTCTTTAACAAATACATCGGTATACAACTGGCGCTTTATAAGTGAAGTTAATTATTACGATATTGACCATGTAATAGTTTTAATCAATACTCAAGTGGACACATTGCCTGTTTATGAGCAGCAAATGTTGTTACATGCTTTGGAACAAATGGTGCTGGAACGCAGTGTTTTTGTTGTGTCTGCCGTGGGTACGGAAAGCACTGCCACAATAGAAAATGGTGTAAACTTTATTAACTTGGGCAGTCTTTTTGATGGCGACGATATAAACGATAACTTCCAAATACTCCGTTTACGTATATACCAAGGCAACATAAATTTTGATATGCAAAATGCTTTTTAACGGTTTTTCAAGAAGCTAAGAAGATAGGAAGCTAAAAAACTAAAAAATCTGCGAAAGTCCAATTTGACAAAAGGAGTTTACTTACCATGAAATCAAGAAAAGAGATTAAAGCAACTGCACGTGAAACCGTGGCAAAGCAACGTATTATTGCAATAACCACTTTACTACTATTAGACCTCTTGCAAAATCAAAAACAATCTGTTAGAATAGTAATATGAAATATGAAAATATAAAAAACTACAGTGAAGAAAAGTTTCGCAGAATA
>WRKF01000124.1 GCA_009778165.1 Defluviitaleaceae bacterium | reverse complement strand
TCTGTGTGAATTAAGGGCAGGCACATTGGTGTTTATAATAGTATTAGACATTGTAATCCTCCTGGACTAATGTTATTTGGGGAGCTTCCTGTCCCCGGTAACTATTGTTAGTGTGAAAGGCTGTGTTTTTAGGGGTTATTTTTTATTTTTTATTATAATTATTGGCATTTCACATAATTTTTGGCAATTTTTGGTAATTTTCGGAATATTTATTCCCGATATGCGAGAATGTGTGGGTTTTAATGGGGGGCTTAACCCCATGTTTACTTGTAGAGGATAATAAACCCAAGCACATTATATTGTACGATTGCCCAAAAAGTTTTTTGGTTTTTTAATTTTTTTGTATTCGCACTTTTACGGAAGGTGCTTTGCTACATACCGCACGGGTAGCTAATCCGGGGTATGAGCAAACGCAACAAATCCCGGTAAAACTGATTGCTAAAAATCAAGCCAATTCCCCTTGCCTTTTCTGGAATTATTTTAACATAGTTATTTGATGTTGTCAATTATTTTTTCAAAAAAAGCGGATTTTCGGGCTTTGCAGGCATATATCAATATCAAAAAAAAAAAAAAAAACAATAGTATTTTTATATGAAATTATTGTTTGTTATCAACATATTTTCGTGCATATTGCACAATTATAATTTATTCCTAACTCAAATTTGTCTGTATTTGCGACAAATAAAAAAATCCGGCAACTTTTTTGCAACAATTTTTCCGATAAAAACTTACGAATTTTTGGGGTGGATTTTTGAGGGGGAAAATGCGGGTAGGGAAGGGGGAAACGGTGATATAATGGGGTTTTAAAACAAAATTAGAGCCGTTCTAATGCGAACTTTGAAACTCTTTATGTGTTACTTTATGGCTGAAGCGATGTGTGGGTGGTAGAGATTTTTTTTGCGTCGAGAAATATTATTATGTACATATTCACATTATACAATTATATAACATATGGTGCGGACAAGACAAGAGAAAAATGTGGGATTTAATATTCGATTTAATATTCGCTTTATTTTTCGGCTTTGCGATATTGAGATAAAATAGGGATAAAAACAAAAAACAAAAAGTATTGACACATTCTTATTTTAGTGATATAATTAATGTGTTAGGGAGATTGTGGGGGAATTCCCGAGTGGCCAAAGGGGACGGTCTGTAAAACCGCTGCTTATGCTTCGGAGGTTCAAATCCTTCTTCCCCCATTATCCGTTTTAGCTTTGTGATCTATGTGATTTTTATGATTTTTGTGGTCTATTTTTATGATTTGTTATAATATTGTCGCAGGGTGGAGCAGTCTGGTAGCTCGTTGGGCTCATAACCCAAAGGTCGTTGGTTCAAATCCGGCCCCTGCAATTGTTTTAGCCATCCTAGAAATTACAGATTTTTGGGATGGCTATTTTTGGTGTGCTGCGTATAGTACTATCCATATATCTTGCAAACTCTTTGTAAATGTTGTAAAATACACATAGTAGGGCAACGAGGGGGACAACGAAAACTTAATTTGCTATAATACAGGAGGCAGCTATGAAATTTTCAACTCAGTGGAAAGAATTTAAAGAAGGAGACTGGCAAACCGAAGTTAATGTTAGGGATTTTATTATCAAAAACTATACACCGTATTTTGGTGATGAGAGTTTTTTGCAAAAACCGACAAAAGCTACACTGGAATTGTGGGACAAAGCAAAAGCCTTAATAGACAAGGAGGCGGAAAAAGGGATTTTGGACGTAGAAACAAAAGTGCCTTCATCCATTATCACCTCTTATGGTCCCGGTTATTTGGACAAAGATTTGGAAACTATCGTTGGACTCCAAACGGATGCACCTTTAAAACGAGCTATTATGCCTTTTGGAGGCTATCGCAATGTAGAAAGTGCCTTGGCAGGATATGGCTATAAGTTAGATCCGGAGACTTCCACCATTTTTGAGCAATACCGCAAAACTCATAGCCAAGCAGTTTTTGATGTTTATACAAAAGAAATGTTGAAAGTACGTGAAAGTGGCATTATAACCGGCTTGCCCGACACTTATAGCCGCGGACGTATTATTGGCGACTATCGCCGAGTAGCTTTGTATGGCACAAACTTTTTGTTGGAACGCAAAGTTGAAGAAAAAGAGCAATTTTCAGGCGAAATGGATGTAGATTCTATGCGTCTGCGAGAGGAGTTAAGTGAGCAGTTGACAGCTCTTGAAGATCTTACGGAAATGGCGGAAAGCTATGGATTTGATATTAGTGTGCCTGCAAAAAATGCAAGAGAAGCTATACAGTGGACATATTTTGCTTTTTTGGGAGCGGTAAAGCAGCAAGATGGGGCAGCAATGGGCCTGGGGCGTGTTGCTACATTTTTGGATATCTATATAGAAAGAGATTTACGAAACGGGATTATTACAGAAAAACAAGCACAAGAATATATTGACCATTTTGTTATGAAACTACGTTTGGTAAGATTTTTGCGTACATCTGAACACAGAATCTTGTTTTCCGGAGACCCTATATGGATTACAGAATCTATTGGCGGGCAGGGTATTGATGGGCAAACTTTAGTAACAAAAAACAGCTACCGTATGCTTCACACCCTGTACAATCTTGGGTCTGCTCCTGAGCCGAATATTACTGTGCTGTGGAGCGTTGATCTGCCCCAAACATTTAAAGAGTATTGTGCAAAGGTATCTATTGATACAAGTGCCATACAATACGAAAATGACGATTTAATGCGTTCTTATTGGGGCGACGATTATGGTATTGCCAGCTGTGTTTCCGCTATGATAATCGGTAAACAAATGCAGTTTTTTGGTGCGAGGGCAAACTTGGCAAAGGCACTGCTATATGCTATAAATGGCGGCGTAGATGAAATAACCGGAGAACAGATAACCCCGGTTTTTGAACCAATAAAGAGTGAATATTTAGATTATTATGAAGTCTTGCAACGCTATGATTACGTTACAGACTGGCTCGCAAAAATGTATATTAAAATTTTGAATGTTATCCATTTCATGCACGACAAGTACAATTATGAGAGTTTGCAAATGTCTTTGCATGATGTAAATGCTCTGCGTTGCCAATCTACCGGGATTGCCGGATTTAGCGTTGTTGTGGACTCTCTTTCCGCAATAAAACATGCAATAGTGAAAGTAATACGAAACGATGCAGGTATAGCTGTAGGCTATGAGATCGAGGGGCAGTACCCTGCTTTTGGGAACAATGATCAAGAATCGAACCAAATCGCAAAAAAAATAATAGATGATTTTGCAAAAAAGCTAAATTCGCAAAAACCCTACCGTGATGCAAAAATAACAATGAGTATACTAACAACAACAAGCAACATTACATATGGCAAAAAAACCGGTGCAACACCTTGTGGTCGCAAAGCAGGGGAGCCGTTTGCCCCGGGAGCAAATCCAATGCACGGCAGAGATAAAAATGGTGCTATTGCCGTTCTTTCATCTGTCAGCAAACTGCCTTATGAACATCTGCAAGACGGTATTTCCTTTACATTTTCTGTTTCGCCAAGGGCTCTCGGTAAAACTAAAACAACAAAGGCTATAAATATTGTAAATATTTTGGATAGTTATTTTTTCGATAATGGCCATCATATAAACATAAATGTACTGGAGAGGGATATATTGTTAGATGCTATTGTGAACCCGCACCGCTATCCCCAACTTACGGTTAGGGTAAGTGGTTATGCGGTAAACTTTATCAGATTGTCTAAAGAGCAACAGCTAGAGATTGTAAGCCGCACCATACACGATAGTATATAGATTCTGAAGTTTCCGAAAGTCTTTGGGATTTTTAGAACCTTTGGAGTTCTTAAATATAAGGAGATTTATATGGAGAAAAATTTTGATCCGAAAACCGGTGAAGAAAGAATATACAACAAGTGGCTAAAAGCCAAATATTTTCACGCTCAAGCAAAAGAGGGCAAGGAGAGCTATACTATATCCCTGCCACCACCAAACATAACGGGTGCTTTGCATATGGGTCATGCTCTTAATGCTACATTGCAGGATATTCTTATACGGTTTAAGCGTATGCAGGGTTATAACACTTTGTGGGTACCCGGCACAGACCACGCCAGTATTTCCACCGAAATGAAGATAGTGGAGTCTCTCGCAGAAAAAGGCTTTACAAAAGAAGATATAGGGCGGGAAAAGTTTTTGGAAATGGCATGGCAATGGAAAGAAAAATATGGCGGTATTATTGTTGAACAGCTAAAAAAAATAGGTATTTCCTGTGATTGGGATCGGGAGCGTTTTACACTGGATCAAGGGCTTTCTCAAGCGGTGTTGCATGTTTTTATAGATCTGCACAAAAAGGGCTATATTTACAAAGGGGAAAGGCTTATAAACTGGTGTCCTCATTGTAAAACAACAATATCCGATGCAGAGGTGGAGCATAAAGATAATAAGGGTAAGCTGTGGCATATGAAATATAAGGTGGAAGGCACAAACGACTACTTAACATTTGCCACAACACGGCCGGAAACGATACTGGGCGATGTGGCTTTGGCGGTGAACCCAAATGACTCTCGTTACAATAAATATGTCGGCAAAACTGCTGTTGTGCCGATAGTTAACAGGCAAATACCAATCATAGCCGACGCATATGTAGATATGGAGTTTGGAACGGGTGTTGTAAAAATAACTCCCGGGCATGACTTTAACGACTATGAAATAGCTTTGCGCCACAAATTGCCAAGCGTAAATATATTTAACAACGATGCAACTATAAACGATGTTTGTGAAGAGTATATCGGAATGGACAGATATGTTGCACGCAAAGAAATATTGAAGAAATTTACTGATATGGGGCAATTTGTAAAAGGCGAATATATAGAAAACACGGTGGGTTGTCATGATAAATGCGGTGTTGTAATGGAACCTCTTAACAAACTGCAATGGTTTGTGAAAATGGAGGAAATGGCAAAACCGGCTCTGCAAGCTCTGGAAACGAATCAGTTTAGATTTGTTCCTTCTCGTTTTGGTAAAATTTACACTAATTGGTTGGAAGATATAAAAGACTGGTGTATATCTCGCCAGTTGTGGTGGGGACACCGTATTCCCGCATATTATTGCAGTTGTAACCATACTACCGTAGCAATAAACGCAACAAAATGTGAAAGCTGTGGTAATGCAGATATAAAACAAGACGAAGATGTGTTGGACACTTGGTTTAGCTCTGCTTTGTGGCCTTTTTCCACTCTTGGTTGGCCAAACGACAGCCAAGATATGAAAGACTTTTTCCCTACAAACGTGCTTGTAACGGGCCCGGATATTATTTTCTTTTGGGTTGTGCGTATGGTTTTTTCCAGCATGGAGCAAACAGGGCAAGTACCCTTTAAAGATGTTATAATAAACGGTATTGTGCGGGATGCAGAAAACAGAAAAATGAGCAAAACCCTGGGCAACGGCATTGACCCGCTAGATATTATAGAACAGTATGGGGCGGATTCTTTGCGGTTAGCTCTTGTTATTGGAAACGCATTGGGAGCGGATCAGCGTTTTTCTAACGAAAAAGTAGAGGCAAACCGAAACTTTTTGAACAAAATTTGGAATGCATCTCGCTTTTTGCAAATGAATGAAAAAGAGCTGGGGGTTGTTGCAAATATTAGCGATGACCACGAGTTTAGCCTTGCAGACAAGTGGATACTCAACAAGCTAAACAGCCTGATTGGCGAAATAACTACCAATATGGAGCATTATGAATTGGGGGTAGCTTTGCAAAAAATATACGACTTTGCTTGGTCCGAATATTGCGACTGGTATATAGAAATGGCAAAAGCTAATCTAAAAGACCCAACAAAAAAAGATGCCACACTGTACACTTTGCGTTATGTGCTAATAACAGTTTTGCGCTTGCTCCACCCATACGTGCCTTTTATAACAGAAGAAATTTTCACAAACCTGCAAAATGAGGAGGAAAGCCTTGTTGTTTCTGATTGGCCAAAACCCGCCTCGTTAGACTACGGAGACGAAGAAAAAGCAATAGAAACAACAAAACAGGCAATAAAGGAAATAAGGAATATACGTAGGGATATGAATATTCCTGTTTCCCAAAAAATAAAGATAACTATTGTGTCAGATCAAATGGTGGTTGAGAATTTTTTTGCAGCTTTGGCAGGAGCTAGCCAGGTAAAGCTACAACCCACAAAAGATCAGGTTGAGCAAAGTGCGGTAGTTATACAAATTCCCACAGGCACAATTTATCTGGAAGATCTTTTGGATACAGAAAAAGAGATTAAACGCCTTACAAAAGAAAAAGAAAAGCTGGAAAAAGAGTTGGCTAGAGCTGAAAGTATGCTATCAAATGCTGATTTTTTGGCAAAAGCTCCGGCAAAAATGGTTCAAAGTGAAGAGGCGAAAAAAGAAGAGTACAACCAACTTTTGAAAAAAGTAACTCATAGCTTGGAAGCTCTAAAAAAATGAGGTGATGCGGTATGATAGACTTTAAAACAGAGATAAAAAAGTATCAGTTTCTTATAGAGCTGGAAGAAGTGGAGGAAGCGCTATATTCTGAGGAAATAGCAGATATAGTGGACCTGATACAACATATGGCAGAAAAATAAATTTTGTTTTTTTATAGATGATATTAGTGAGGTACCGGCATGTATTGCCCAAATTGTGGTGCAGAAAATATAAAAGGGTATATTTGTAGATACTGTGGTGTGGATATTGTAGTTTTTTCCAAAGCCGCAAATGTGTCTAATTTGCTTTACAATAAAGGTCTTGCACATGCAAAAGAAAGGAATTTTTCTGCTGCAATAAGCGCATTGGAAAAATCTATAAAGTTTAAAAAAGAACACTATATAGCCCGCAACTTGCTTGGCCTTTTATATTATGAAACAGGTCAAATAGGAGAGGCTCTGAAACAGTGGATAATTAGCTACAACATGGTAAAAACAGATAACCTTGCACTATATTATATGCAAAAAGTGCAGGGAAACCCAAGGGATACACAGGCAAAAAGTGAAGCGGTTCAAATATACAACAAAGGGTTAGCATACCTAGACAACAAAAACAACGCTTCTGCAATTGTTCATTTGAGAAAATCATTGGAGATAAACCCCAAGTTTTTGTTGGCTGCTAACTTGTTGACATTTTGTCTGCTTATAAATGGCAACAAAGAAGAGGCGTTGCAGCTTATTGCCCATACATTAAAAATTGACAGAAGTAACAAAACAGCTGTGCGGTACCATATTGCAATAACCGGCAGACCACCAAAAAAAACGGAAGGTAAAGGCAAAAAATCTAATAAGTACAGCCGCCAAGCACCACCAACTCAAAGCTACAAAAGTGTGGTGGAACAAGCCGTTGGTTTTGGGTCTATTAGTTTTTCCCATATCGTTAGTTTTGTGATTGGTAGTGGTGTTGTTTTTGGTATGCTCTTTTTCTTTATTATGCCCGCATGGGTGGGGGATATGGAGACCCAAATTGAACAACTTAACGCAGAAATTAGTAATATGCAACAGATTCACCAAGAATTGCAATACCAATCCGCTCAAGAGATAGAAGAGTTGGAAGCGGCAAATCAAGATATGGAGATGCAAATAGCTACTTTGCAAGAGCAGATATTTGCAATTGATCAAGAATATATAATAGCTCAAGTGCAGAACATTATCGCTACCGATCCGGTGGGGGCTGCAGAGCTTTTGGACGATATAAACATAAATTTGGTAGAACCTCAAAATGTAGCTGTTGTGCAGTCTCTTATGACTACTGCATATTCCGGAGCTGCGCAATCTCTGTTTAACTCCGGAGTTCAAAACTATAGCCAAGGAGATTTTACAATTGCTACCGGCTTTTTTGAACGCAGTTTGCGGTTTTCTGAACTTTCCCAGGATATAACAGGCTCCCCGTCCCCTCTTATAGCAAACGGTATATACTATTTGGGGCGTATAGCCTATGCTCAAGGGAATAATCATTTGGCTATAACTTTGCTTTATAGTGTAATAAACGACCATCCGGCATCCGGCATTGTGGCAAGTGCTATGGCGTTTTTGCAGGCAGCACAAACATCGCTTGAACTGCAAGGCTAATGATACATGATAAAATTAACTGACAACATAAAATCTTTGAAAAATATTGGCCCCAGCAGAGAAAGGGAGTTTTCTATGCTGGGTATTTTTGCTGTGCAAGATTTGTTGTACTTTTTTCCTAAAAGCTATAAGTATAGGGGGGCTGTAAAATCTATTTCCGATTTGCAAATAGAGGAAATGGCAAGCGTTATCGCTACTCCAATATCCGCAGAAACTGTATTTAGAGGCAAAATTAGTATTACAAAAGTGCGCGTTAGGGATGAAACAGGCGATATAGACTGTATTTTTCACAATCAGCCATATGTTAAAAACAATTTGCCGGTTGGCGTTCCTTTTATATTTTCCGGAAAGGTTATAAAACAAGGCATTAGCAACCCGGAATATGATAAAGAAAATCAAGGGCAAGATTCCATAGTGCCGTTGTACAAATTTTCGGGCCAAAAAATAATACGAAAAATCATGAAAGATTTGCTGAAAAATGCTACGCCTGTGGAGAATCTGCCCCTTTTTTTGAGGGAGCAGTTGAAACTCCCAACGGCGGAGGAAAGTTTTCGCAACATTCATTTTCCCGAAAATGAAGCTATGCTTTCCCTGGCACAGAGATATTTTGCAACAGAAGAATTGATTGTGTTGCAGTTGGCGCTGTACGCTTTGCGGGGCAACATAAAAAAATCTTCCACCGTAAATATTATCGATACCGATATATCTCCCATTATAGACAACATACGTTTCACTCTAACTTGTTCCCAAAAAAAGGTGTTGGATGAGATAGTGGAAGATATGCGCTCCGGTCAGGTAATGTATCGCCTGTTGCAAGGAGATGTGGGTAGCGGAAAAACAGTTATTGCCATAATAGCGGCGTACATTTCTGCCAAAAACGGATACCAAACAGCAATTATGGTGCCAACGGGGATATTGGCTGCCCAGCATTACGAAAGTTTTTCTCAAATATTAGAACCACTGGGTATTAGCGTTCAGCTTTTGACCGGAAGTGTGAAAGGGCAAAAAATTGTTCATGAAGATATAAAAAATGGCACAACACAAGTGGTTGTGGCTACCCATGCCGCAATTTCCGACAATGTGGTTTTTTGCAATTTAGGGCTAGTTATTACAGATGAGCAGCATCGGTTTGGTGTTCGTCAGCGCGAAGCCTTGGCGGGAAAGGGCCGCAACCCTCACGTTATTGTAATGAGTGCCACTCCTATTCCGCGCACTTTAGCTCTTATTTTGTACGGAGATTTGGATATTTCTACTATAGACCAATTGCCGGCGGGTCGTACTGCTATCAGCACATACCATGTGAACACATCTTACAGGGAGCGGATATGGTCATTTTTAGAAAAAGAAGCAATGGCAGGACAGCAATCATATATCGTTTGCCCGGCAATAGAAAGCGATGAGCTAACCTCTGTAACAGAATATATGGATAGATTAACACAATATTACAGCAAAAAAAATAGCTCTGTTAAAGTGGCGTTTTTGCACGGAAAAATGAAAGAAAACGAAAAAGAGGAAATAATGCAAAGTTTCAAAAACGGCTCTTTTGCGGTGCTTGTTGCTACAACAGTGGTGGAGGTAGGGGTTAATTTGCAAAATGCCACTGTTATGGTTATAGAAGATGCTCACCGCTTTGGGCTTAGCCAGCTTCACCAGCTGAGGGGGCGGGTAGGCCGAGGCAGCGCAAAATCCTATTGTATATTGATTAGCGATACAACAGGGGAGGAGGCTCTATCACGGATTAGGGCAATGATTGATCATAGCGACGGTTTTCACCTTTCCCAAATGGATTTGCAGCTGCGCGGCCCGGGAGAATTTTTTGGTATGGCTCAACACGGTATACTTAACTTTAAAATGGCAAGTTTGCAAAGAGATATGGACATTGTGAAAGCTATACAAGGCTGTGTGGCGGATATATACAGAGATATAGAGAGTTATCCAAATTTGAAAAGTATGGTTGATAAGGTAATAGTTAAAGAAAGTTAAAAAATTCCGGTTGACAACTTCAAAGAAGTGATATAGAATACATATAAAACGTAGATAACTTCCGAATGCATTACGAATTTGTTCAAAAAAACCATACATGTAAAGGAGTTGATGCATTTTAGTGAAAGAGAAAAAAATTACAATTAACCTAAGTGAAACTGAAGCTGCACAGATAGACTTTTTAGTCAGCAAAGGTCTTTATGCTAGCAGATCAGACTATGTACGCCTTGCGGTACGCAACCAAAACCAAGCACACAAAGAAGATTTTGACCGATTTTTGGCTACACCTGATTATCAACCGCCTACAATTATACCTATTTATGCATTAGGCATAATGAAACTGGGAAAACGCAAATTGGAGGGCTATTTGCTAAGTTCCAAAAAAGTAAGAGTAAGGCTCATAGGGGTGTTAACCATAGAAAAGGATGTGAGTGTGCAGTTGTTGTCTGATACATTGTTGGATATCGAAGTGTACGGAAAATTAATTGCTTCTGATGAGGTGAAAGAATTTTTGAAGCGAAACTTTACGTGATTTTGGAATTCCAATTTGGCGTTTATGGCTATATAGTTATGGCAGTTCCGGTTTAAAGGTGCAACGAAAAGTTAATTTGCTATAGCAAAATTAACCTTTCATTAGCTTTTTTTAAATTTGAAAGGTTAATTTGCTGTTACACCAAAAATTTTAGTTTTAAGGAGATGAAGAGTGTGATACACACACGAGACAAAAAGGAGGAAAAAATGAAAAATTTTAAAACAAGGAAAGTGTTCTCTGCTTTTTTGCTTGCATTTGTTATGGGTTTGCTTGTTGCACCGGTGGCTGTGTTTGCAAATAATCCGGCTGTTCTAACCAATGTTTTTGAAAGCCTTGTCGAAGATGACTTGCACTTTGTACCTGCTGCTCCTGGTGAAATTATTTTTGAACAGTATATTTGGTGGGGTGAAGAGTTTTATGACGAGTACGATGAGGAAGAAGAGCATATCGTTCCTGTGCCTACACCGCAACCAACCCCTACTGCTGTAGAGATAGTTGTTGTTAGTGCAGGGCAGGGGGCAAGCGGTGGAGGAGTTTTTTCCACAACACCACCAGGGCAAGCAACAACGACGACACCACCACCGGCTGTCCCGTTCCCGACAGATGCACTGCCAGGGGAGATCACCATCACCATCTGGGGTGTCCAGCAGCGTGCTACCAGTGCAGAAATATACGCCGGGCAAGCACCGCAGGGGCAGATTTTTTCCCATTGGACAGCACAACTTGGTTCGGTAACGTGGGGAACTTCTATAATTGCTAGCCCTGCTGCTCTAAACGAGCCTTTTACAATAGCTAATGCAAATAGCCAAAGAACAACCATTAGTTGGAACTTGTTAAATGCAAATGCTGTTATAACCGTAACTGCCCATTTTGTTCCGTTAGAGTATGAGGGTACAGAGATAGAGGTTGTCGTAGTTAGCGAAGGGATAGGCTATAGCGGTGGCGGTTTTGTCCCTGCTCTTGATGTATGGGTTTCAGGCGATGAGCATTGGGTTTATGGAGAAACAACTATATCTGCCGGTCAACATCCACACGGATACAGCTTCTCCCATTGGACTTTGGCTGAATCTAACGCATATATTTATGCATATATAGAAAATGTCAATAATGCCACAACAGACCTTTGGTGGGAAGCGTATATGAGTGGTGTTATTACTGTAACTGCTCATTTTACTGCCAACGGCAATGGCGGTGGTGGTATCGGCCCCGGCTATCCTGTATGGATTGCGATGCCTGGCGGTGGGTTTATCCCTTTGGGCAATTTTACTGGTGACAGTTGGGTTAATATTAGTATTGGCCCGAATTGGAGCGGGGTTCCTTTTGCACGATGGACTTCTAATGTGGATATAATTTTTGGTAATCCATACTCGCCAAACACTGGTTTTATGATGCCTTATGGTGTGGGGGCTACCGGCATAGTGCTAACGCCTGTTTTTCAATGGGGTGGCGGTAATGGCGGCGGCAATGGTGGCGGAGGTGGCGGTGGTTGGCCTCCTCCCACACCACCCAATGGCGGTGGCGGCGGTGGTTGGCCTCCCGCACCTCCTACTCCACCCCCTGCACCTCCCACACCTCCTCCACCAGGTGGCGGTAACAATATGCAGCTTGCACTTACCGTGGTTAGTGATGGCTTGGGGGCGTGGGGTAGCGGAAATTATAATATTGGTACCAATGTCGCTATTTCCGCAGGAATACCCCCTGCCGGGCAAGCATTTTCTCATTGGAGTGCTAGCCCTGATGGTGTTGCAATAGGCAACAGTAGTTTGTCAAACACCAATGTTATCATGCCGGGTAGCAATGTAATCTTAACTGCCAATTTTGTGCCAAGCGGACTCCAACAAGCTACAGCCACGAACGGAGAGAACGACCCGCCAAACGGGGGCGGATCCCTGATTATTATTGGTGGTAACGGGCAAAACGGGTTAGCAAACGGCACCGAAAACGGTCAAAACGGCGGCAGTGGCACAGATGGCTACGATAACGGGGATGATTTTGAGGACGATCCGTTTGCTGATTTTGACACAGATACCGAGTTTATAGGTACCCCCGGGGAACAGCCGACAACCGGTACGGGAACGGGTACGGGAACAGGTACGGGAACAGGTACGGGAACGGGTACAGAAACAGGCACAGGCACGGGAACAGGCTTTGGCGTAGTGCCGCAAACCGGTGTGCGTGACATTTTTGGCTATATTGTGGCTATGTGCGTATCTTTTGCTACCACACTTGGTCTTGGTATTTTTGTGGTACACAAGAAACGTCACCGGGGGCAAAGTGCGTAAAGATAAGGCAACGGGCAAACAAGACGGCAAAGCTCCCTTGCCGTTTGTTGCTTTGTGCCTTACAATAGTGGCTGCAATAATCACACTAAGTTTTGGCGTTATTGTGGTTATGCATTTAAGCAATTCTACATCTTCACGCAGAGAAATCAGTTTTTTGCGAGCGGCTTTTGGTGGGGCAGGCATAGTAAATGCAAGCTACACCTACACAAACCCCTTTGATAGGGAAATGTTGCAAATTAACCCGAATTTTGTGGCTTGGATTACTGTTGGTGGTACGCCAATAAATTACCCTGTGGTACGCTACAATGACAACGAACGCTACTTGAACACGTCATTTTATGGTCAGGAAAACATTTTTGGCACACTATTTATGGACTATCGCAACAGAGGGGACTTTGTACCCCACATTATAATTTATGGTCACAACTCACGAGGAAACAGGAAATTTAGCGCCCTGCATAGATTTCTTGAACCTACCTTTTTGGCACAACACAACACAATAACGCTCACAGTTAATGGGCGTGTTGTCGAATACGAAATATTTTCCGCAAGATTAACCAATATAGACGACCCCGCATATTATCTGGACTTCAGTTATAGCGGTGCTTTTGCTACCTTTCTTGAAAGAAATAGCGCCCCCGCATATGCTCAACAAATTATCACACTCTCCACTTGTGTTACGGGAGGACACGACGACGAAAGGCTGGTTGTTCAGGGTAGACTGATAAACAATGGCGGATAAATGAACTGCTATAGCACTTTTCTTGATGTTCTCGAAAATATTGAAAACAGAATAAAGCTATGGTATAATATTATGTAACAAACGTATTTTCATTTTTATGATTGCTTTCGGTCAAAATACCTAATACTTTCCTGTTATGCTCTATCAGCGGTCTTGGCCGTAAAGCTCGTTTGTTGCTATATACTTAAAAAGTGCGGTTTTTCAATATTAAAGGAGCAAAAATGTTTTCTGTAGGCGACAAAATAGTGTACCCCATGCATGGTGCAGGGATTGTACACAATATACAAGAAAAAGAGGTTGACGGTCAAATTCTTACGTACTATGTACTGACCATTCCCATTGGTTCTTTGACCGTAACAATATCCAACAAAAAAGCTGACGACCTAGGTATTCGCTATGCAAAAACACAAGAAGAAATACAGGAGATTCTCGACTGTTTTAATAAAATGCCCCAAGGCATACCGGATGATTGGAACAAAAAATACGAAAGCAACCTAGAAAAAATGAAAACCGGTGAGCTTTCCCAGGCTTTAGAAGTGTATCTTAGCCTATATTCGAGAGAAGGTGTAAAAGGGCTTTCCGGGATAGAAAAGAGGTTGCTTTCTGTGGCGAAGCAAGTTATATTGAGCGAGCTTATTGTTTCCCAAGACATAGATAAAGCTGTAGCGGAGAAAACCTTGAGAAATATTGTAGCAAAGTTTGAAACAGCTATATTGAACCTGTAGCAATATAGCCATTTAGGTTAAAATATTAGTTGAAATATTACAAAAGCACCACAAGATTTTCGGCCATGCACAACATTATAACATCGTATAGTTACAAATTCAGTGCATGGCCGTTTAAATTGGTGTTTATAGCTATACGCCCAATTTTGGCTCTTCCTAAAATAAAATTAAGCGGGATATAGTGCTTTTCTTAACAGTTGTCCCAACTTCAAAAATCGCAAAGTGCTGAATTAAGGAAAGCAAATTAACTTTTGTGATTTTCTGATTTAAAAAAACAAGAAAAAGTTAATTTGCTATATAAAGTCCATTGGTTTTTCAATCTTTGTCAAGGATTTGCTGTGCTTGTTCCACAGACATTTCAAAAAGCTCCAGTATTTCTTCTTTGCTCCACCCAAGATTAGAGGCTTTCACGACTTTTTCGGCCGTAGCTTTAGCCATTTTTCGTTCAACTTTAGCCACTTCTTTAGCCATTTTTCGTTCAACTTTAGCCACTTCTTTAGCCATTTTTCGTTCCATGTTTAATTTTATTAGGCTAGTAGGTGCTTCTTCTATAACTCTAAACATGTTATCCACTTCCTTTCTTTTGGGACTATCTTTGCTAATATAATTTTCGGCAACC